>JBAVUP010000092.1:0-3723 GCA_049696835.1 Desulfobaccales bacterium | reverse complement strand
GTTCCCTTCGGCGTGCCGGACAGGATAAGTCTTTCCTTGATACTTCATTGTCCCTTCTTCCTCACCCACGCTCACTACCTCTACTTCCCGAATGGCCTGAAATAGATCGAGACCCAATGCCTTGGCTGCTGCCTCCTTGATGGTCCATAGGCGAGTGGCGGCCCTCTCCTGGCCCAAACCGGATAGCGAAATAAGTTCCCTTTCCCCGGGTGACATGAAGAGATGCTTCGTCCTCATTAACTTCTCTGAAACAATCTCAAGATCAACGCCAATCGGATGCCTGTGGGCAACTGCCGCAACCAGCCGGGCACAATGGGAGGCCGAACAATAGATTCCACTCTCGCAGAGGCAAGGCTTCACACCGTCAGCGCTAAGGGTCTCGATCGTCCGGTCAGGCCTGTTTTCTCTCACGAGGTCAAGCTGTCGGGCCAATCTTTTCAGGGCGACCCTCGTCGCAGTAAAGTCCCTCCGTCTCCGTGGGCCCATTCTCATCGCCCTCGCCGCTTCACGCGGGGTGAAGAGATGCTCCTGAATGGACAAAATGGTTTCTCTATCGATGAGTACCATTCCAAGACAGGCCGATCGAACCCGATCGATGCCTGACCAGAAGTTGAAATCGCTTATAACAAAGGTAGTAGATGGGCTCATTACCTTCGACGCCAAGGAAACGCACCTCCCCGGGCAATAATGAAAATGATAGCTGTGGAGAGTTTTTCTGTCAAGATAGGTAAAGACACCATTGAATATGGTAAAATATTTCGTATTGTGATAATCTATTTCATATTAAAACCGTTGGGTGATTTATCTTGTGAGAAAAATGGCTCAATCTGTTTCGACCAGCATCACGATGAGAGTGCCCTATCACGACGTGGACCTGATGCGGATCGTCTGGCATGGGAATTACTTAAAATACTTTGAAGTGGCCCGGCAGGAATTTTTTAGAGAACACGGAGTGGATTTACAGCGGTACATGGAGGAGACGAGGTACGTATTTCCGATAGTCCGCTCCACGATCAAGCACATGTGGCCTTTGAAGTTCGATGATGAGTTCACGTGCACGGCAGAGCTCAAGGAGGCCCGCGTCAGGATCGTCCTGGATTTTGAGATAAAGTTAACCTCTAACGGAAGACTCTGCGCCAAAGGGTGGACGGAACAGGTAGCGGTCCTATTGCCGGAGATGGAAATGGTCTTTCAGATCCCTGAGGAAATCCAGAAGGTTTTCTACGGGAATGAACGACTGAAATGAGACCATAATGGGAAACAAAAGAAGAGTTGTCGTTGTCGGCATGGGGATAAGATCTCCGATTGCCAACACCCTTGGGGAATTTGTTAAATCGCTCAAGGAACGCCGAAGCGGCATATGCATGATGCCCGATTGGCAAAATATTCATCATTTACGTACCCGCGTGGCCGGGTTGTGTCATATCGAAGGGGAGGAAGAATCAATTCCGAGGCCGTACCGGCGCAGCATGGGCAGGGTGGCCATGCTGGCAGCCCTCTCGGCCATTGACGCAGTGAAGGCATCCGGTCTAGGCGAGGAGGAGATTGCTTCGCCGGCCTGCGGTATCTCTTACGGGTCTACCGAAGGGAGCGTCAGGAGTCAGATGGAGTATATCGGCAACATGATTCAGACTCGTTCCCTCGAAGGGATCCCCCCATCCTGGTACTTGAAATGCATGAGCCATACGTGTGCCGGTAATCTCTCCATTCTCTTTCATACAAGGGGACCTTTCATCGCCTCCTGCCCGGCCTGTGCCTCCGGTTCTCAGGGGATAGGATTTGGTTATGAGACAATCAAGGCAGGAAAAGCCGACATCATGATCACCGGTGGAGCAGATGAGGTTGATGTTCTCTCTGCCGCTGTGTTTGACCTAATGATGGCCACATCATCCAACTACAATGATCGGCCGTCGGAAACCCCCCGACCTTTTGATGCAAACAGGGATGGATTGGTTGTGGCCGAAGGGGGAGCAACATTAGTCCTTGAGGAGTACGAGCGGGCCAAGAATCGAGGCGCCCCTATTCTGGGTGAAATCCAAGGCTTCTGGACGAACGGAAGCGGCGTGCATCTTACAAACTCGGATGCCCGGTCTATGGAAGAGTGTTTGCTCGCCGCGTTAAAAGACGCCGGACGCGGCCCGGATGAAATCCAGTATGTGAACGCACATGCAACCGGCACGATCCACGGTGACGAAGTCGAGGCAACGGTGATCAATAAGATTTACGGGCCGGGTGTCCCGACGGCCTCTCTCAAAGGCTACATGGGACACACCATGGGGGCTTGCGGGGCAATCGAGGCCATCGCCACTCTTCTGATGATGCGGGAAGGCTTTATTGCTCCAACATTAAATCTGGAAAGGCCGGACCCGGCGCTACCGCCTTTAAACCATGTGATGGGGGTATCTCGGAATCAACGTTTCAGTCTTGCTGTAAGCAACAATTTCGCCTTTGGCGGAGTCAACACTTCGTTAGTCTTGAGTTCTGTGTAAACGACGGGTCTTTGAGGGGATCAATACTCTCGTCGCGATCAGCCTGCTAAAAGTTCGAGCGTTGCGCCAGAAATCCAACCATGGTCGGAAATGGGAAACCCTCTCTCCGGGAGGCCGATAGATGGCATGTATCGGTGTCTCGATGATGGGAATCCCGCTCCACTCTGCCCTAACCAAAACCTCCACCTCAAACTGGAATCTCTTGGCCTTCGTCCCAAGGTGCAAGGTCTCAGGGAGGGGATAAACCCGAAATCCGGACTGTGAATCGGAAAGCCACCTTCCGCAAGAGGCCCAGACCCAAAAGTTGCCGAATCTTCGGCCCCAGCGGCTCGTCCAGGGGACATTTTTGTGTTCCATATCTTCACGTCTTCCTATCACAAGGGCCCGCTGTCCGGCTGGAACTGCCCGGGTCAGGGAAAGGATATCTTCCGGATCATGTTGCCCATCCGCATCGATCGTGACGGCCCAGTCCGCGAACCGGAGAACTGCGGCAAACCCTGTCAGCAAAGATGCTCCTTTCCCCTGGTTCTTCTGATGGCGTATGACTGTTAAGCCGGAAAAGGAAGCGAGGACATCGGGAGTGGAGTCCGTCGATCCATCATCCACCACGACCACAGGCAACCGGAGCTGGAGGCATTTCTCGACTACCTCACGCACCTGTGCTCCGTGGTTATAGGCGGGAATGACAATGGCGCAGCGAAGAGGTGTCGTCATAAAATGGGAAAGCCTGAAAGTAGGGTGTTTACTTCGAGCGACAATGTATCATTATATAGAAATACTCATCGTGCATGTCAAGCCCAAATCTCGGAAATAATTCTTGTTGAAGTTTCCTTTCAAAATTAGTAGAGTCTTATTACTCTCGTTTTCCCATGTGTACGAGGACCCGGTGTTTGACCAAGTCCCGACCCAGCGGGATCACCCCATCCCGTACGCGCCGACCATCCAGCTCCACCCACGCAACGCCTCGCTCCCGGCCTTCCTGGTTCTCGACCCTGATCTCGTATATCGCTTCACCGTGACGATAGCGCAGGCTGAAACCCTCCCACCATCCGGGGATAACCGGATTTACCTGCATGCGATCCCCCCGCACCTGCAAACCCAGGACCTCTTCAACCCAGGCTCGATACATCCACGCAGCCGCACCTGTATACCACGACCAACCACCGTGACCGATCCTCTCAGGCAACCGGTACACATCGGCGGCGATCGCGTACGGCTCGATCCCATAACGCCA
>JBAVUP010000091.1:0-20290 GCA_049696835.1 Desulfobaccales bacterium | reverse complement strand
TGGGCAACTCCGACTCCGCAATGATCCGGATGATCTCTTCCACTGTAAACCGAGACTGCCGCATGAAGGTCTCTCCTGCTCTCGAGGCCTCTCATTATAACAGTCTCATTTTTGGGGAGCACCTCACCGGGGCTCCCCTCCGATCCTTTCGCCTTCCCAGTCCTCCGGGGTTTTCCCCCGAAATTTCTCAACACCTTGATAGTCTGGGATTTTTCCTTTTTTTCCAGGACGGCCCTGGCAGGGGTGTGGCTCGCCGGGGCATGCTAGAAATACTACATAAATGAATAATTATAAAGAACTAACTTACGTTTTCGTAATATTAATAAAAAGGCCATAACTTCAACTTATTGATATTACTATAAAATATAATGGCATAACAATTGCTTAACATTCACCAGGAGCGCTCCCAAAAAAAAATTAAAGAGGGGATATCACGGTGAATCATAGACGAATGAGGATTTTTACTCTAGCATTCATGGTTATCATGCTGGTCTTGCCGCCGTTGCTGGTGTGGGCGGCGGATGAGGTGGCTCCGGCGGCGCCCGCGGCTGCGGCGCCCGCGGTCACTGATGCCCCTGATTCCGGGGGAACCACCGCTGGGAACGTCAAGGATATTATCGCCAAGGAAGCCGGCAAGCCCACCCTGGTGGAGCTCATGGACGCGGTGGGCCATAACAAGATCTCCATCAACATAGTCTGGACCCTGATCACCGGTTACCTGGTTATGTTCATGCAGTTGGGGTTCGCCCTGGTGGAGACCGGCTTTACCCGGGCCAAAAACGCGGTGCATACCATGGGCATGAACATCATGATTTACGGCATCGGCATGCTGGGCTTTTGGCTCGCCGGTTTTGCCTTCATGTTCGGCGGGGTGGGCCAGGTGGCCTCACTGGGAATGGGCGCCAATTTAGCCAATGAAGTGACCTTCCATTTATTCGGCAAAGATTTCGGCATCCTGGGCTACAAGGGTTTTTTCCTGACCGGGAGTGCCTATGATGTCTCGGTGATGACCCTGTTCCTCTTCCAGATGGTCTTCATGGACACTGCGGCCACCATCCCCACCGGCGCCATGGCGGAGCGCTGGAAATTTTTAGCCTTCGCCATATACGGCTTATTTATCTCCATGATCATCTATCCCGTTTATGGCAACTGGGTCTGGGGCGGCGGCTGGATCTCCCAGTTGGGCGCCAACTTCGGCCTGGGCCATGGCGGCGTAGACTTTGCGGGCTCCGGGGTGGTCCACATGGTGGGAGGCGTGTGCTCCGTGGCCGGGGTCATGGTCTTGGGGCCCAGGCTCGGCAAGTATAAAAAGGACGGCACTTCCAATGCCATCCCGGGCCATCACATCCCCATGGGGGTGGCCGGCGCCTTGATCCTGGCCTTTGGCTGGTTCGGCTTTAACCCCGGCTCCACCCTGGCCGGTACCGACCTCAGGATCGGCGTCATCGCCGCCAACACCATGTTGGCCTCGGCATCAGGCGCAGTGGTGGCCATGATCGTCATGTGGCTGAAGTTCGGGAAACCTGACCTCACCATGTCCGCCAACGGCCTGCTGGCCGGCCTGGTGGCCATCACGGCGCCCTGCGCCTTTGTCAATCCCCCCAGTGCGGTCCTGATCGGCGCCATTGCCGGCCTCCTGGTGGTTTACAGTGTCTTGACCGTGGACCAGGTCTTTAAACTGGATGATCCGGTGGGCGCCATCTCGGTGCACGGCGTCTGCGGCGCCTGGGGGGTTCTGGCCCTCGGTCTCTTTGCCGACGGCACCTACGGGGATAAGTGGAACAGCGTGGAAGGCACGGTGAAGGGTCTCTTCTATGGTGATGGCGGGCAATTTGTGGCCCAGGTAATCAGTGTCTGCACCAACATCATCTGGGTCTTCTGCGCTTCCTGGGTGGTCTTCAAGCTGATCGATCTGGTCATCGGCATGCGCGTTTCTCCGGAGACGGAACTGGGCGGCCTGGATGTCGGCGAAATGGGAGCCAATGCTTATCCCGACTTTGCCATGGCCAAGACCATGCGCAAAGAAACGGCCAATGGCGAGCTCGGGTAATCAAGGATATCCGGGGCAACCGGTAATCATGACAACAGGAGAATACTGATGAAGAAAATTGAGGCGATCATTCAGCCTTTCAGATTGGAGCCGGTCAAGGAAGCCCTGCACGCCATCAGTGTCGAGGGCATGACGGTCAGCGAAGTTAAGGGCTTTGGGCGGCAGAAAGGCATCCGGGAGGTCTACCGGGGTATGGAGTACCAGGTGGATTTCCTGCCCAAGGTGAAGATCGAGATAGTGACTTCCGATGACAAAGTCGCGGCCATTGTGGAGACCATCACCGCGAAGGCCCGGACCGGCAGAATCGGGGACGGCAAGATCTTCGTGTACCCGGTGGCGGAAGTCATCCGGATCCGCACGGGGGAAAAGGGAGACGAGGCGGTTTAAGTCCGGCGGGGGGGAGAAGGAGAGATCTCCCCTCGTCCTGAACCGATGTCAGATAAGCGATGGAGAACGTCAAGCCAACAAAGGAGAACGCGGTATGGAGAGATTAGGGGTAAGGGGCAAAGGGGTCATGGTAAGGGGGTTCATTTTAAGCCTTACGACCATGTTGGTTCTGGTAGGCGTGGGGAGTTGGCTATCTCCCGTGACGCCGGCGCTGGCTCAGGTAGCCGGTCCGCCCGTTATGGAGAAACCGGCGCCGCCGCCTGAGGAGAAAAAGGAAGAGACGGCTCCTACCACTTGCGGCCCCATGATCAGCGACACCTGTCTGCCCATTGAGACCGGCAAGTACTCCATGCAGGTCTGGTGGGCCTTGTCTTTTTACCCGGGGGTGTTCAGCCAAAATTGGCGTTCGGTTAATGCCGGCGGGAATTTTCATACTTTCTATATGCCGGTCAAGTTTACCTATGGCCCCACCAAGAACATGGAGATGTATGTCATAGTTCCCTTTATCCATAACTGGGCCAATAGTGTGACTGTTCCCGGCCCCAATGGCGAAACCTCCGCCAACTTTAGCGGCATCGGAGATATCACGCTGATGGCCAAGTACAACCTGCTACCGGAAACCGATTACCGGCCCGCAGTGACCGCGGTTGGCGGGTTTGCCAGTATTCCCACCGGGCATGCCTCCCACCTCAACCCGGCCTTCCTGGGCCAGGATGCCATCGGCACCGGGGCCTTAACCTTCACCACCGGCGTCAACCTGTACAAATGGCTAAAGCCCTTCCTGGTGTACAGCAATATCTGGCTAAACAGCCCGATTAACCTGTATCCGATCGGATCTGATCCCACCCGTAACGTCCGTTCCCGGGAATATGTGACCTTCAACCTGGCCGCGGAATTACCACTCAGCAAACGCTTTGTCGCGCTGCTGGAAATGTACAGCAACTGGACTTGGAGCAACCTCAATACTATCCAGGGCTACCAAACCCCGGAAACCGTCATCGGGGTCCTGCCGGCGCTTGAATTCCTGGCCACGGAGAAAATGTCCTTCGCCGCGGGTTGCTCTTTTGATTTGGCGGGTAAAAACGGGGTGCAAAAATATACCCCCATGTTGACCATGCTTTATAATTTTTAGTCCGCTGTTGGCGCCGGGAGCCAGACGAACAAAACCTTCTTAACTAACCTGCCTGCCTCCTGCCATCACCGGCCAGGGAGAGGGCGAGTCGCCAACTCTCCCTCCCCCGTCTTTACCGGGCCGGGGCCCAAAAATTAAAGCAGCCCGCCTGGCAGCCCTTCCCGACGCCTGCCTCCTTTGCTTTGAAGCCCGCCGTGATTTCAAGTTATGCACGGAAATACCGATTTTCCCGACATATCGGCAGTAAGCGGAACCCTTTGGAAATACGCCAGCCGCCTTATGCGCCTTGACGCGGTTCCCATTGCGGCCTATAGTGTTTTTAAGGGCGGATGGTCAGGCCAAAGCACGGAGCGGTGGCGTGACCGGGTTGCCGTTCAGGATATGGAGACCAGACAATCCATGGCAGCATCAGCTTTAGAGGTCGGGGCGCAGGTGAGGTTGGAGGCGGGAGATTTCCAGCGCCTGCTGGACGCCCTGGCCGGCCGGGGCTACCGGCTGGTGGGGCCCACTCTGGAAGACGGCCAGCTGATTTATGGGGAACTCACGCAGGTGGCGGATTTGCCCGTGGGTTGGACCGCCGTCCAGGCGGCAGGGAGTTTTCGCCTGCAGCCACGGGAGGATGGGGCCTTATTCGGCTACGGCCTGGGACAGCAGTCCTGGAAACAGTTTCTCTGGCCGCCGCACCACACTTTATGGCAGGTTCACCGGGAGGGGGATGGCTGGCGCGTCAGCCCCCAGGCGGACGAGGTCCTCAAATACGCGTTTATCGGGGCGCGGGCCTGTGAGCTGCACGCCATGGAGGTACAGGACCGGGTCTTTCTGAAGGGCCAGCATGTCGATCCCCTCTATCGGGCCCGCCGGGAGCAGGCCTTCATCGTGGCGGTGAACTGCGGCGACCGGGAGCCGGGCACGTGTTTCTGCGTCTCCATGGGGACGGGCCCCCGGGCCACCATGGGGTTTGACCTGGCGCTGACGGAGTTGCTCCGGGGCGATGCCCATGGGTTTCTGGTGGAGATCGGCACGGCGCGGGGGGCCGAGATCATGGGGCAGGTGCCCCACCGACCGGCGCGGCAGGAGGAGATCGACGCCGCGGCCCGGGTGGTGGCGGCGGCGGCCGGCACTATGGGGCGGGCGCTGGACACCGCCGGGATCAAAGAGTTGTTCTACGCCAATTATGAGCATCCCCGCTGGGATGAGGTGGCGGCCCGTTGTCTGACCTGCGGCAACTGCACCATGGTGTGCCCCACCTGTTTCTGCCATACGCTGGAAGATTCGATGGACCTGGCGGGCGCGGCGGGGGAACGGCGGCGGCGCCAGGATGTCTGCTTCACCGTGGATTTCTCGTACCTGCATGGCGGCAGCATCCGCACCTCGCCTCGGTCGCGCTACCGCCAATGGTTGACCCATAAGCTGGCCACCTGGATAGACCAGTTCGGCGCCTCGGGTTGCGTGGGGTGCGGGCGCTGCATCACCTGGTGCCCCGTGGGCATCGACATCACCGAAGAAGCCCGGGCCATCCGGGAGACTGCCGCAGCACCCGGGAAGGAGTAGCACCATGGACACGATGGAACCCATTCTGGCGGCCCACCCGTTTTTTGAAGGTATGGCCCCCCGCCATCTCCGGCTCGTCCTGGAGTGCGCCGCCCGGGAGCAGTTCAGCCCCGGGCAGATGCTTTGCCGGGATGAGGAAGAAGCCCGAAAGTTTTACGTGATTCATCACGGCCAGGTGGCGGTGGAGATCTACCGGGCCCGGCGGGGGCCGGTGACCATTCAAACCCTGGGCGAGGGGGAGGTATTGGGCTGGCTGTGGTTTTTGCAGCCGTACCACTGGCACCTGGACGCCCGGGCCCTGGCGCTGACCCGGGTCATCAGTCTGGAGGTGCAATGTCTGCAAGCAAAATGCGACCAGGATCATGATCTTGGCTACGAGCTCATGAAGCGTTACGCTCACCACCTGGCGGTGCAGTTTCGGGTGACCAAGCTGCAGTTGGCGGATATGTATGGCAAATGAGGGCGCGGCGGTGATAGCTGATCCCATGGTACCGACTCCCTTTGTGGTCCAAAGAGTGAAGCGGGAAACGTCCGACACCTATACCCTGGACCTGAGGCGACCGGGAGGGGCGGCGAATTTCGCCTTTGCCCCCGGGCAGTTCAACATGCTGTACGCCTTTGGCGCGGGCGAGGTGCCCATCTCCATCAGCGGCGATCCGGAGGGGCCCGAAACCCTGGTGCATACGGTGCGGGACGTGGGGAATGTGACCCATGTCATCTGCCGCCTGAAGAAAGGCGAGATGCTGGGAGTGCGAGGCCCGTTCGGGGTGCCCTGGCCGGTGGCCCAGACCGCGGGCAGCGACGTCCTGATCATCGCGGGCGGCCTGGGACTGGCGCCGCTGCGGCCGGCCTTGTATTACCTGCTCAAGCATCGGGGGGAATACGGCAACATCGAGGTGATCTACGGCGCCCGGACCCCCAAGGACCTGCTCTACCCCCGGGAGTTGGAGCGCTGGCGCGGCCGCTTCGACCTGAGGGTGCACGTGACGGTGGACGCCGCAGAGGCCAACTGGCACACCAATGTGGGGGTGGTGACCAAGATCATCGCCCGGGCCCGGTTCGATCCGCCCAACACCGTGGCCCTGGTCTGCGGCCCCGGGGTGATGATGCGTTTCACCGTGCAGGAACTCATGAACCAGGGGCTGACGGCGGCGCAGATCTATGTGTCCATGGAGCGCAACATGAAATGCGGCATCGGGCTGTGCGGGCACTGCCAGTGGGGGCCGTTTTTTGTCTGCAAGGACGGGCCGGTGTTCCGCTATGACCGCGTCCAAGACTGGTTTGCACGGCGGGAGGTGTGACATGGCGCCCAAGCGCAAGCCCAAGCTGTCGGTGTGGAAATTCGCCTCGTGCGACGGCTGCCAATTGTCTCTCCTGGATTGCGAAGATGAACTGCTGGCCATTGCCGGGGAACTGGAGATCGCCTATTTTATGGAGGCCTCCCGGGCCATGGTGAAAGGCCCGTACGATTTGACCCTGGTGGACGGCTCCATCACCACGCCCCACGACGCGGAGATAATCAAGCACGTCCGCCGGGCGTCCAAGTTCCTGGTGGCCATCGGCACCTGCGCCAACTCCGGGGGCATTCAGGCCCTACGCAATTTTAAGGATGTCAACGACTTCATCAAGGCGGTGTATGACCACCCGGAGTATATCGAGACCCTGAAGGACTCCACTCCCATTGCGGCCCATGTGACGGTGGATTACGGCCTGAACGGCTGCCCCATCAGCAAGTATCAGCTTCTGGCGGTCATCGAGGCCTTCCTGCAAGGGCGTCCGCCGGCGGTCCGGGCCCACAGCGTCTGCCTGGATTGCAAGGTCAAGGGCAATATCTGCGTGATGGTGACGGGCACCCCCTGCCTGGGGCCGGTGACTCATGCGGGGTGCGGGGCGCTGTGTCCCACCTATCAGCGGGGGTGTTATGGCTGCTACGGCCCCAAGGAGACCCCCAACACCGCGTCCCTGAGCGCCTGGTTCTCCCAAAAATTGGGGGTAAGCGAGCCCAACCTCATGCGGGCCTTCCGGGCCTTTTATGCCAATGCCCCGGCGTTTCGCCAGGAGAGCGAAGGCCATGACCACTAAAGCCATCAAAGTCAAGTACCTGGCCCGGGTGGAAGGGGAAGGGGCCCTGAACATCCAGATTAAAGACGAGGCGGTGTCCCGGGTGGAGCTGCGGATCTTTGAGCCGCCGCGCTTTTTTGAGGCATTTCTTAAGGGGCGCAACTTCACCGAGGCGCCGGACATCACCTGCCGCATCTGCGGCATCTGCCCCGTGGCCTATCAGATGAGCGCGGTGCACGCCCTGGAACAGGCTTTAGGGGTGACGGTGGACGGTCCTATCCGGACCCTGCGGCGGCTACTCTATTGCGGCGAGTGGATCGAATCCCATGGCCTGCACGTTTTTATGCTGCACGCCCCGGATTTTTTGGGGTACCAGGATGCCATCCAGATGGCCCAGGATCACCCGGATACGGTAAAGATGGGCCTGCAGTTGAAAAAGGTGGGCAATGAGATCGTCAGCACCCTGGGCGGCCGGGAGATCCACCCCATCAACGTCCGGGTAGGCGGCTTCTATAAAGTGCCGAATAAAAAGGACCTGATGCCCCTGGCGGAAAGGCTCAAGTGGGCCCGGGAGGCGGCGGTGAAAGCGGTGCGCTGGGTGGGGGGCTTCACCTTTCCGGAGTTCGAGCGGGACTACGAATTTGTGGCCCTCCGGCACGGGCAGGAATATCCCTTCAACGAGGGGCGGGTGGTGTCCAATAAGGGTCTGGATATCCCCGTGCAGGACTATGACGGGCACTTCGTGGAGGAGCACGTGGCCTACTCCCATGCCCTGCATTCCACCATAAGGGCGCGGGGCGCCTATTTCGCCGGTCCTTTGGCCCGCTACAACCTGAACTTTGACCGGCTCACCCCCCTGGCCCAGGAGGCGGCCCGGGAGGCCGGCCTGGGACCGACTTGCCGCAACCCCTTTCAGAGCATTATCGTGCGGGCGGTGGAGACGCTCTATGCCGTGGAGGAGGCCCTGGCCATCATCGAGGCTTACGAGAAGCCGGAGCGGCCGGCGGTGAACGTGGAGCCCCGGGCGGCGGAGGGGTGTGCGGCCACGGAGGCCCCCCGGGGATTGCTGTATCACCGCTACCGGTTGGATGAGGCCGGGGTGATCCAGGAGGCCAAGATCGTGCCCCCCACCTCCCAGAATCAAAAGATCATTGAAGACGATCTCTATCACTTTGTGGCGTCGCGCCTGGCTCTGCCCGAGGAGCAGCTCACCTGGCAGTGCGAGCAGATGGTGCGCAACTATGACCCGTGCATCTCCTGCGCCACGCATTTCTTGAAGGTCAAACTGGAGCGCTTCTAACAAATTACCCGCAATTGGCCAGTTTCCATTTTTGTAGAAGCCGACCCAGATGTCGGCCCCAGCCCAGGGCGGACACGCAGGTTCGCCCCTACCGCAGCAATCGGTGGAAATGGCATTATTACGAATGCCATAAGTTATTTTCCGTTATTGGGAATGCTCTTTAAACCAAAATCTCCCCTAACCCCCCTTTAGAAAAGGGGGGAACTATCAGGAGTTACATGTAAAGTCCCCCTTTGAAAAAGGGGGATTTAGGGGGATTTAAGGATCAGGACTTGGGAAAAATTTCCGGCAAGCGCTATAACATGTCCGACGCATGGGTACTTTCCCGAGGCCCCGAGTGAAGGTCATCGGGGTGGGCAACGCCTGGCGGGGTGACGATGCCGCCGGCCTCCTGGTGGCCCGCGGTCTGGCGGCCGAGAATTTGCCGCACGTGAACATTGTTGAATCCCTGGGGACGGCCGGGGAGGTGCGGGAAGCCTTTAAGGACGCGGGCGGGGTGATTGTGGTGGACGCGGTCTCCTCCGGAGGGCCCCCGGGGGGCATCTATCGGTTCGACGCCCGCGAGAGTGAGGTGCCGGTGGAATTATCTCGCTCGCCTTCGTCCCATGGCTGGGGGGTGGCCGAGGCACTGGCCCTGGGGCGGGTTTTGGGGGAGTTGCCCGCCTATCTCATCATTTACGGGATTGAAGGGCGGAATTTTGCCCCTGGGCAGGATCTATCTCCGGAAGTGGCGGCGGCCATCCCGGAAGCGGTGCGCCGCATCAAAGGCGAAATCCGGGAGTGGCTCAGGGAGCCGTTGAAAAATCTCACAAGATAAGAATCGCAAGCTCCTGAGAGATCAGAAGTGCCTCAAGTCCCCCTTTGGAAAAGGGGGATTTAGGGGGATTTCAGTCATTTATAAATCCCCCCTAACCCCCCTTTATAAAAGGGGGGAATAAAAACGGCTTTTAATCAGGTTTAAGAGTCTTTTTCAACAGCCTGTTAGTGACGCTCATCAATTAGAAAGGTGAATGTATGGAACAAGTTCCCCATAATCTCAGCGTCCTGTTTGCGCCCCGGTCGGTGGCGGTCATCGGCGCTACCAACCGGGCCGGCAGCGTGGGCCAGGCGGTCTTTGCCAACGTGTTTAAACATGGTTATGCCGGGGTGGTCTACCCGGTTAACCCCAAGGCTCCCAGCGTCATGAGCGTCAAGGCCTTTCCGTCGGTCCTGGACATTCCGGATGAGGTGGATCTGAGCATCATCATCGTGCCCAGCGACCTGGTGCCCGGGGTCATGGAGGAATGCGGGCAGAAAGGGATCAAGGCGGCCATTGTCATCACCGCGGGCTTTAAAGAATTGGGCGGCGCGGGGGTGGCCAAGGAACAGGAGGTGCTCACAGCTGCCCGGAAGAATGGCATCCGATTGCTGGGACCCAATTGTCTGGGGATTATCAATACCGACCCGCAGGTGTCGTTGAACGGCTCTTTTGCCCGGCTGATGCCGCGCCCCGGCAACATTGCCCTGGTGTCCCAAAGCGGGGCGGTGGGGGTGGCGGCTTTGGAGTACGCCCAGGGCGAAGAGATCGGCCTGTCCAAGTTCGTGTCCGTGGGCAACAAGGCCGACCTCAATGAGAACGACTTTTTGGAGTACCTGAAGGACGACCCGCAAACGGACGTCATCCTGTTTTACCTGGAGGACCTGACGGAACCGAAGAAATTTTTCCAGCTGGCCCGGGAGATCACGGGGGAGGCGGGCAACAAGAAGCCTATTCTGGCTATCAAGTCGGGGAGGACCGCGGCGGGGGCCAGGGCGGCGTCGTCCCACACCGGGGCCCTGGCGGGCTCGGACCAGGCCTATGACGCCCTCTTCGCCCAATGCGGGGTCCTGCGGGTGGAATCCCTGGAGGATCTGTTCGATTATGCCCTGGCTTTTTCCAGTCAGCCGATTCCCACGGGCAACCGGGTGGCCATTATCACCAATGCCGGGGGCCTGGGCATCATGACCACCGACGCGGCGGTGCGCTACGGCCTGGAGATGGCGGAATTCGACGAGAGCACCGTGGCCAGGCTCAAGGCGGAGCTGCCGCCGGCGGCCAACATCCACAATCCGGTGGACGTGCTGGGGGATGCGCGGGAGGACCGCTACCGGGCGGCGCTGGAGAGCGTCTTGGGGGACGCCAACGTGGACGGGGTGATCGTCATTTCGACCCCGCAACTCATGACCAACCTGGCGGCCATCGCCTCGACGGTGGCGGAGGTGGCGCCGGCATATCACAAACCCACCCTGGTGTGCCAGATGGCCCTGGGGGAAATCGAAGAAACCCTGGCTATCTGGTCCCGGGCCCATCTGCCGCATTACCACTTTCCGGAAGAGGCGGTCCGGAGCATGGCGGCCATGGCCCGCTACGCCACCAGCATTCATCGGGACCGGTACGAAGTGAAGACCTTCACCGACGTGGACCGGGATCGGGTGCAGGCGGTGTTGAACCGGGTAAAGGAGGCCGGACGGAAGTACGTTTTAGAGCCCGAAGCCCATGAGATCTTCCAGGCCTACGGTTTTCCGGTGGCGCCCTTTACCTGGACCCACAGTGCAGACGAGGCGGTGCAGGCGGCGGAGACCGTGGGCTATCCGGTAGCCCTGAAAATTGTGTCTCCGGACGTCATTCACAAGTTCGACGTGGGCGGGGTGAAGTTGAACCTGAGCAGCGGCGACGAGATTTGCCAGGCCTACGGCGAGATTCTGGCGGCGGTGGCCCAGGCGCAGCCCGGGGCGGTGATCCAGGGCATGCTGGTGCAGAAAATGATGCCCCAAGGCCGGGAGACGATCCTGGGGATGAGCCGGGACCCGCACTTCGGGCCGCTCCTGATGTTCGGCCTGGGCGGCACCTTTGTGGAGGTGTTTCGGGACGTCACCTTTCAGTTGGCGCCCATCTCGGAGGATTGGGCCATGAAAATGATTCAGGGACTCAAGGGGTTTCAAACCCTGACGGGCTATCGGGGCCTGCCGCCGGCGGACCTGGGGGCCATTGCGGCATGCCTGGAGCGCCTGTCGCAACTGGCGCTGGACTTTGCGGAACTGAAGGAACTGGACATGAACCCCTTTACGGTGTTCGAAGAGGGCCAAGGCGCGGTGGTCCTGGACGCCAGGATTTTTGTGAGTTAAAGGCGATGAAAAGATAGCTTTCAGCTATCAGCAAAAACCAAGGATAGGTGCGGGCCATTCACCAGGGGGCGCACGAAGCCCCATGCCTTTTGAGGAAGGGCCGGGGGCGGCGGTTCGACATTTTCAACCTTCATGGTGTTCTCTCAGGCATGAGCGTTGGCATGAATCCTTGTCCGCCTAACCACCCCAACATTACTTCCGACCTCTTGAAAAATTCCCATAAGGTCTAAACTTATAGTGAGCCTGCGGCACACTGAGGTGACCGCATCTGTCGACATTATTGTCGTTATATTCAACTCTTGAAGCGGCTCCTGCTGGAGGTCCAAAGACCATGATCCAACTGCGAAAGCTGTTTACCCCGGTGAATTCCATGGAGGCGGAGGAGGCCAAGGCCTATATGGCCCGGCACCAGGAAGGGGAGTACACGGTGCTGGACGTGCGCCAGCCATGGGAATACGAAGATGAGCACCTCCCCGGGGCCAAGCTCATGCCCCTGCCGCAGTTGCCTGACACGTATAAGACGCTGGACCCGGAAAAACCCACCATCGTGCACTGCGCCATAGGGGGCCGCAGCCGGGTGGCGGCCCAGATGCTGAACGGCTGGGGATTCAGGGAGGTTTACAACCTGGCCGGAGGGATCAAGGCCTTTCAAGGGCACAAGGCCACCGGCCCCCAGGAACTCAATCTGAGCCTGGTGCGGGGAGATGAAACCCCGGCGGAGATCATCACCCTGGCCTACGGCATGGAGAAGGCCCTGCAATTATTCTATGAAACCCTGGAACAGCAAGGCCAGGACCGGGAAGTGCGGGAGCTCTTCGGGAAGTTGGCCCGGGTGGAGGTGCGCCACGAAGACCGGCTGTTTGAAGCCTACCGCCAGGTGGAGCCCCAGGCTCAAGATCGCCAAGCCTTTGAAGCCCGCGTGGCCTCCGACACCCTGGAAGGCGGCTTTGACGCCCAAGGATTCCTGGCAGCCAATAAGTCCCACCTGGAGACGGTGCCCCAGGTGCTCGATCTCGCCATGATGCTGGAAACTCAGGCCCTGGACCTCTACCTCAGGTTTGCGGGCCGTTGCTCCCAGGAGCAGACCCGGGAGGTACTGTTCACCCTGGCCGGGGAGGAGAAGGCGCATCTGGCCAGTCTGGGGCACTTGTTGGAGGAGAAACTGGGAAAGCAGGGCTGAACCGAATGGCCATCACCGTCATGGAAGTGCTGAAAATTCTGCCCCGGACCAATTGCGGGGATTGCGGGCAAATGACCTGTTTGGCTTTTGCCACCCGGGTGATCAAGGAAGGGGAGGACCTTAAGCAATGCCCCCACCTGACCGTGGCGGTGGCGGCGATGGGGGAGGCGGTGCGGGCCCAGCAGGCGGCGGGCATCGGCCGACGCCGGGAGTCCCTGGCCATTTCCCTGGAGGTCCTCCAGGCCAAGGTGGCCCCCCTGGATTTCGCCGCCCTGGCCGCAGGGCTGGGCGCCACGTACGGCGAAGAAGCCGGCCGGCCGTATCTCTCCCTGGCCTATTTCGGCCACTGCCTCCAGGTATTCAAAGATGAGCTGTGCTATCCGCCGGGGGCGGTGGTGGATCCCTGGGACGCCATTCTGCTGTATAACTACATATCCTCCCAAGGGAACGAGCCGGTGACGGGCCGGTGGATCGCCTACCAGAGCCTGCCCAATTCGGTGTCCAAGGCCAAGACCCTGGCCCGCCTGGAACAGCAGCTGGCGGACCACTTCGCTGATAAGGCGGCGGCACTGAAAGAACGGATTGCGGAGGTCGGGGGTGAGCCGGTGGCGGTGGGAGAGGACGCGGACGTGCAGGCGGCGTTCCTGCCGCTGCCCAGAGTGCCCCTGCTGCTGCTGTTCTGGGACGCCGAGACTGAGGAAGGCTTTACCCCCCAGGCAAGATTTCTATTCGACGCCAACATCCCCCACTACCTGGACCTGGAATCCATCCTGTTTCTGGTGGAACACCTGCTGGAACGGCTGATGTCGAGTTAAAATCCTGAGAATTGGGGGAAGGGGCTAGGGGCTTTTTCGTAAGTGGCACCTACCCCTTCCCCCAAACCCCCATCCCCAACCCCTTACAGGGGGATGGGAGGGGAGTTTGAGGGAAGAGGGGGGGGAATACTGGCGAAAAACTTCCCCCGGCCCCCAAGGTTTGCCGCGGCGAAAGACGCCACCCAGACAAGCCTGGGGTATTATACATGGTTACGCAGGGCCAATTCCACGGGGTGGGGGTGGAGATAAAACTGCTCTTGCAGGTAGGGCTGTCGGTATTTGCGGACATAGTGATTGATCAGGGTGACGGGCACGATGAGGGGCACATACCCTTTATGGTAATTTTCTATAATTTCCAGCAGTTCTTGCTTTTCGTCCGCAGATAGATCCTTCTTAAAGAACCCCATGAGGTGATGGAGGGCGTTGACGTTTTTCTTGGGGGTGGCTTTCAGGCGCAGGGCGTCCATGAGACGGGACTGGTAATGCTCGAGGAGTTCTGAGACGGGCAATTCCCGGGCCCGGGCCACCAGCTTGCCTAGTTTCCGGTAATGGGCAGGGCTGTGGGAGAGGATGAGGAACTTGTGCCGGGTATGAAAGGCCACCAGGTCGCCGACGCCCGGTTGGGCGGCCAGGAGTTCCCGCCAGCGCTGGAATACGAAGATACGCGCGATAAAGTTTTCCCGCAGGACGGGATCATGGAGCCGCCCCTCGTCTTCTACCGGCAGGAGGGGAAAGTGTTCCATGAAGAGACGGGCAAACAGCCCCACCCCCCGGTTCACCGGGGAGCCCTGGGCGTTTTCCGGGTAGACCTTGACCCGCTCCATGCCGCTGCTGGGGGATTTGCTCTTGAAGATAAAAGCGCAGAGGTTTTCCTGCTCCAGTTCTTGCACCCGTTTTCGGGCCCAGGCGGTCAGGCCCGCGGTGTGATCGATTTTGGTCCGGACGGTGAGCAGGCGGGGAGAGTCGACGGCGCCCACCAGACGCATGGCCTCCCGGGGCACGCCCAGGCCGCACTCCACTTCGGGACAGACGGGGACGAATTCCACGTATTGCCCCAGGGTATCGGTGATAAAGCGGTCTAACTTATGGCCGCCGTCAAACCGGACCGGCTGTCCCAGCAAACAGGCACTGATTCCCAAGCGAATTTTGTGCATCAGTTCGGTTCTCCCGCTTCACTATACAATAAATTTCGGGAAAAAATGAAGGCCACGGCAAGCCGACCCCTCAGGTAGCGGCGAGAGGTCGTTTGGAGTGAGGAGGCGGGGGCAGGGAAGATTTTCGCAGATGAGAAAAATTGCACAATCTTAGGGTTTCCATTGCGCGAATTCATGGTAAAATGATTTTCTTTGTGAAATTTATCTCTTGACCTGAGTTGGAAAACGGGAAAGAGTTGTAATGCTGCCCCGGTGTGGGCGGTGAGGCAGATATGGCTGAAGAATCTTCCCGCACGACGGCCCGAGAACCTCTGCTGGCGGCCTGGATCAAGTGGACCATGGATTTTTGGGAAACCATGGCCCAGATGGGGCCCGGACCGGCCGAAGCGGTCAAGAGCGGCGGCGCCGCGCCGGAGGAAGCTCCCCGAGACGAATCCTGGTTGTCGGCCCTGAACCTGTGGCAGGCATTTTTTGCGCTGCTGACGGAACCGGGTACGGTGGCCGCGGTGTTCCGGGGCATCAAGGCGCCCTCGGAGATCATCCTGAAGATGGCCCAGGCCGGGTGGGAAGGATACTTTCATCTCCATCAGCAGTGGCTGGGGGGCTGGCAGGGGGAGGAACCTCAGAACGGGGGGCTGGACTTCGAGAACCTGGATCAGGATATTTTCAAAATCTGCAATGAAATCTATGAGCATGACTTCGGCCAGATCTTGAACCTGCCGAGCCTGCGTCTGACCTGTCTTCCCCAGGAGTGCGTCAACCAGGCGGTGGACAACTTTACGCATTTTCAAGGGGCCATGGCCGAATTTATCTATCTACTCTACCTGCCGGTAAAAAAATCCCTGCGGGTCATGGCGGAAGAGTTGAGGCAGCCTGGCGCCGAAAAACCTCCGGAAGACTTCAAGGAGTACTACAAGAAGTGGCTGAAGATCCTGGAAGGGCACTATATGACCCTGTTCCAGTCGCCGGAATATACCCGGACCCTGAGCCATACCCTCGAGGCCCTGGAAGATTTCGCGGTGGCCAAACAGGGACTCATTGCGGACGCCATGGGAGCCCTCTCTTTGCCTACCCAGCGGGAGGTGGATGAGCTCTACCGGGAGATGCACCTGGTGAAGAAAAGCATGCGAGAGATGGCGAAACAGCCAGATCCATCCGGGCCGCTCCCAGAGGAAGATTGATGGACCGACCCAAAATCCCGGTGGACCTGATCCTGGCCAAGCTGGCGGCGGAGGCCGGAGAAGCCCAGCAGCGCCTGGCAAAGGCCCGGGATATCTTGCTGGGCCCTCTGGAAACGGACATCGGGACGACCCCGTATGAACTGGCCTATCGGGAAGACCGGGTCAGGCTGAAATATTACCGACCGGACGCGGTCCGTCTGAAAACCCCGCTGCTCCTGGTGCATGCCTTATTCAACCGGGAGACCCTGCTGGACCTGCAGCCGGATCGGAGCGTGGTGCGGCATCTTCTCAAGGAAGGCATCGAAGTCTATCTGGTGGATTGGGGGGAGCCCACCCGCAAAGACCAGTTTCTCACCCTGGATGATCATATCAACGGCTATCTGGATAACATGGTGGATTTTATCCGTCGCCGGCATGGGGTTCCCCAGGTGAATCTCATGGGGGTGTGCATGGGGGGGACGTTTAGCGTCATATATGCGGCGCTGCATCCGGGGAAGATCAGGAACTTGATTACCACCGTGGCGCCCACCCACTTTGATACCCGCAAGGGCTTGCTGCACATCTGGCTGAAGGAGATTGATATCGACCGCCTGGTGGATACCTTCGGCAACTTGCCCGGCAACCTGTTGAACGCCACGTTCCTGCTCCTCAATCCGGCCCGGCTCCTTTTGGATAAGTATCTGGGTTTTTTGGAGAATATGGACAGCAGAGATTTTGTAGAAAATTTTATCCGCATGGAGAAGTGGATCTTCGACAGCCCGTCCGTGCCGGGGGAGACCCTGCGGCAGATGGTCAAAGACCTGTATCAAGGGAACCTGCTGGAACAAAGCCAGATGGAGTTGGGGGGGCGTCGGGTGGATCTGGGGCAGGTCACCATGCCCCTGTTAAATATCTATGGGCAATACGACCATCTGGTGCCCCCGGAGGCCTGTGAAGTCTTGACCCAAAAGGTCGGTAGCCGGGATACCGAGAACATTTGCCTGGATACCGGGCATGTGGGTATCTATGTGAGTACGCGATTCCAGAAGGAGTTGGTCCCCAAGATCGCGGCCTGGCTCATGGAGAGGGAAGGCTGAGGGCAGGGGGCGACGGGAAGCCGGAACAACTGCAAAACGCCTTAGTGAAATTGAAGGGAAGAATGCCTCAATGCCGGTAAGAATAAATTACTTCAAAAAGTTATGTGAGCTCTGCCGGGCCTTCGGCACGGCCCGGAACCGCCTGGAGCTCTTGGAGATGATCTTTGCCAGCGCCATGGAGATTCTGGGCGGCAAGGGCGCGTGCCTGTATATGACGGAAGCCGGCAAGCAGGACCTCCTGCCGTTGGCCCAGAAGGGCTTGTCGGAAAGCTATTTCAGGTCCCGCAAATCCAGGCTGGTCGCGAAGATTGTGCCCCTGGTCCTGCAGCAAGGGTTTTTTTATTGCCGGGACGCGGCGGCGGACCCCGAACTGGAATATCCCGATGCCAAAAAGGCGGAAGGCATCGCCTCGATCCTGTGTGTGCCGGTGATGGTCAAGGGTCTCAACATCGGGGTCTTTTGCCTGTTTACCGCCGCTCCCCGGGAGTTTCTACCGCAGGAAAAGGAATTTCTCGTGTTATTGGCGCAGCAGGCGGGCGGGGTGATGGAGCATGCCCGTCTCATCGACCACCTGCACCAGGAGACCCAGCTGTTTTTTGACCTGGCCGTCAATCTCAGCGGCAGCCTGGAAGTCAAAGAGATCTTGCATGCCATGACCACGGATCTGGCCAAGGCCCTGGGGGTGAAGGGCGTGTCCATCCGCCTGTTGGATGAGAGCGGCCAGAATCTGGAATTGGTGGCGGCGCATGGCTTGAGTCAGAAGTATCTGGACAAGGGGCCGGTGTCCGCCCAGAAAAGCATCGCCCAGGCCCTGAAGGCGCAGAACCCGGTGATCATCCTGAACGCCGCCACGGACAGACGGGTCCAATATCGGGCCATGAACAAGGAAGAGGGGATCGTCACCATTCTGGCGGTGCCGATCAAGACCAAGGAGCACGTGATCGGGGTGCTGAGGCTTTACAGCCAGGTGCTGCGGCATTTCACCCCCGAGGAAATCAAGCTGGTCACCGCCTTGGCGTATCTGGGCGGTCTGGCGATCCAGAATGCCTCGCTCTATCTGATGTGTCAGACGGATATGAAGGACCTGAAAGACGAGTTGTGGAGCCACCGGTCCTGGTTTTAGGGAGGACCGGGATGGGCAGATGATGGCGGGATGCATAGAATAATGCGACAGGGCGGGCCTTCGGGGCCCGCTTTTTTGCATGGCCGACCCCTTCAGGGCGGCGGCCGGGGACGGCCGCCCTCCCCAAGGATTATTTTCCCGGTTTCAGGTGACCGGCGGTCATGCCCCTTGGTTTATCCCAGTCCCCGCCCCGGCAGCAGCTAGGGCGCGGCCACGCCCGTCTCCAGCCGGGTGAGCCGTTCATCGAGGCGGTGCAGGGAATCCGCCAGTTCCGCCGGTTGGCTTTGGGAACTGAAGGCGGGATTGCTGACCCACCAGTCCATGCCCAATTCCTTGGCCTTGTCCACCGAGCAGATGACCAGACGGATCTGGAGGGTCAAGAGTTCCACTTGCACCAGGCTGATCTTGATATCGCCGGCGATGACAATGCCTTTGTCCAGCACCCGCTCGAGGAGGTCCGCCAGGTTGGTGCTTTCGATGGAATGCTGGGCGCTTCGTTGTTTGGTCATAACAGGTTCTCCTTACAGGAGCTTGCCGAGGGGACCGAGGTCAAGATTCAGGTCCGCTTCATCCAGTCCGAATTCCCGGCGCAGGCGCTCCAATTCCTGCGCCTGCTGCATCAGGGTTAATCCCAACCGCTCAACTTCAGCCTCGCTCAAAGCCCCGGCGTCGATGCGCCGCAGGCCCTGACGCTCCAGGAGTTCGTGGATCAGCTTCACCAGGGTCAGGACCAGCCGGGCCAGGCTATTTTTCTGGCTATCGGGGTCCAGGTTCAACCGGGGCGTGGCCGCGTCCGCGGGAGCATAGCCATTGCTGGCCCGGCCCGCCGGGAGCGGCAGGGAGCGCTGCATAATCCGGGCGAAATCGCTGAGAGCCTCGGATTCCACCCTAGCCGGGGTCACGGTCTTCATGGGGCGACTCCCGGGGACAACCCCGCGGCTCCGGCAGAGCGGAGTTCCCGGGCCGTGTCAATGGAGGTGAGGATGAGCTGGAGCCCCAGGTAGATCAGATCAATATTGGCCACGGAAATCATCACTTCTCCCACCACCACGGCGCCTTTGTTGAGGATGCGGTCCAGGGCCTCGCACAGGGAGACGTGGTCGGCATCAGGGTCAAGCTGATCATCCTCAGGTTCTGCATACCACGATGAGTTATGAATCAGCGCCTCCCCGGTCGGGGTTTCAAGCACGAGGTTCTCCGGCCAGGGCCCGGGATCGGGGAAGGCGGGGCCCGGCATTTCCGGTTCGGGCCGGCCGACGTAATAGTGACGCTGCTCCATGGGCAGGCGGCTCAGGTCGGCGCCACATTGGGGACAGGCACGGGACGCCAGCGGCGCATTAGCCCGGCAGTGCGGGCAGATCAGCCACATTCCCATGAGAGCTCTCTTTCACGGCAACCCGGAACAGGGCCTGGCCCAATTCTCCCAGGGCCTTGAGACCCCGGGGGTCGTGCTGCCGATACACCGTGGCCAGATGCCGGTCGGCAAACTCCTGAAGGAACCTGGCCTTAACCCGGGATTCCTGCCGGTTCTGGGCGGCACACCAGGGACAGGTGGCGGAGGCGGGCGTGGCCAGGTTGAGAAAAAGCACCGGGAGGTTGATCCCCAGCCGTTGGCAGGCGGCCGATAGGTCCTTGGTCTCTTCAAAAGCCATGTCTGTGAGGATGCTCACAGCATATAAAGCGGTGCGGCCGGGGTCCCGCCAGCGGGCCCGGAAGCGTTTTAAGTCTTTGGAAATCCCCACCAATTGCTGGGAGAAGTGGGGCAAGCGAAAGGTCAACTGGTATTTCAAGAGCACCCCGAAGAGCCCCTTGAGCCACTGGTCGAGGAGTTCCGGGAGTTCCAGGAGGCGGAGGAGGTGTCCGGTGGGGGCCGAGTCCAGGACAAAGACGTCGTAGCGGTTCGAATCCAGGAACTCCATGGCCTGGGTTAAGGTCATGATCTCATCGAGCCCGGGCGGGGCGAGATCAACGAGCCGTTCCATCACTTCGCGGTCGAAGGGCAGGTCAAATTGTTGAAACAGGGATTGCAAGGCTCCCCGGATTTCATGTTGATACGCGGCTTTCCAGGCGGCGAAGGAGCCGGCGGCGTCGATCTCCATGGCGGTCAGCCCGGGGGCCACCCGGACGGCGTTGGGC
>JBAVUP010000090.1:0-7836 GCA_049696835.1 Desulfobaccales bacterium | reverse complement strand
CAAATCCGTTCAATCCCTGTTTGACTTTGTCCTATGCCTTTGGGATAATCATTTTTTGGAATTATCGCCCGCTTACCCCTAAGGAGATTCCCATGGCCATCGAAGAATTCCCCCGGATGAAACGTTTGCCTCCCTATGTCTTTGCCACCGTCAACGCCCTGAAGATGATGGCCCGGCGCCGGGGGGAGGATATCATCGATTTGGGGATGGGCAACCCTGATATGGCCACCCCTCAGCACATCGTGGACAAGCTCATCGAAGCCGCGGGCAAGGCCACCAACCACCGCTACTCGGCCTCCAAAGGCATCACCAAGCTGCGGGTGGCCATTTCCGACTGGTACAAGCGCCGCTTTGACGTGGACATCGATCCGGAGACGGAAGCCATCGCCACCATCGGCGCCAAGGAGGGGCTGTCCCACCTGGTCCTGGCCACCGTGGAGCCCGGGGACGTGGTGCTGGTGCCCAATCCCACCTACCCGATTCACTCCGCCTCCGTGGTCATCTCCGGCGGGCAACTGGTGAGCATCCCCCTGGCCCATGACCGGGACTTTTTCGAGGATCTGGCCAACATCACCGAGCTCATCCGGCCCCGGCCCACGATGCTCATCATTTCGTTCCCCCACAACCCCACCACCCGCTGCGTGGACCTGGACTTCTTCAAACGCATCGTGGAGTACGCCCACAAATACAAGGTGCACATCATCCACGACTTCGCCTATGCCGACCTGGTCTTCGACGGCTATCAGGCCCCCAGCTTCCTCCAGGTGCCCGGGGCCAAAGAGGTGGGGGTGGAGCTGTTCTCGCTGTCCAAGAGCTATAACATGCCCGGCTGGCGCATGGGGTTCGTGGTGGGCAACCAGCGCCTGATCCATGCCCTGACCCGCATCAAGAGCTACCTGGACTACGGCGTCTTCCAGCCCATTCAGATCGCCTCCATCATCGCCTTAAACGGCCCCTACGACTGCGTGGAGCAGACCGTGGCTACCTACAAGGAGCGGCGGGACGCCCTCTGCCGGGGACTGCACAACATCGGCTGGCGGGTGGACCCCCCCAAGGGCACCATGTTCGTCTGGGCCCGCATCCCGAGAAAATTTCGCCACCTGGGGTCGGTGGAATTCGCCATGATGCTCATCCGGGAGGCCAAGGTGGCGGTCGCTCCGGGACTGGGCTTCGGCGAGTTCGGCGATGAATACGTGCGCTTCGCCCTGGTGGAAAACGTCCACCGCACCAACCAGGCCATCCGGGGTTTCCGCCAGGTCTTGCGCAAGAGCCTGGAAGAACTGGGCCTCCCGGCGCCGGAGAAGTGAGATTATTTTGGGGGAGGGGGCCAGGGGCGAAAGCCCCTGCCTCCCTCCCCCAAACCCCCTCCCCCAACCCCGTACAGGGGGTTGGGAGGGGAGTTTCATTTCTGGTTCCAAAGTTGCACTTGGGAACCAGAGAATGTAACCGCAGGCTTTAGCCTGCGGGTGGCACAGGCTGGAAAGGTTGTGCCACCATTTTTGCTTCTGGTTGCCAAGCACCCGATTGGGAAACACATGTGTAAATGGAAAGACTTACTTATTCCGACCATTGGCCCTCATCATTGGGTGCGCATGAGTTCGCCTGATAATATTAAGGCCTCTGATGAAGACGCAACACTACGACCGATATCGGTCGTGTTTTTTTTGGAGGATCCACGGGCACGTACTCAACATGTTTATGTAACTTTAGGTGAAGAGAAGGATTGTCATTATGGGGAAGACGCAGATGCCGTGAATATTTGGCTTGAAGGAAATAAGGAAGGGCTACTACGAATTATTAGGGTCGGAGTCTTCGATACTTCTACCCAATCAGCATTCCTACGCGCAGCTGAACAGATTTATTCAATGCTTAGTTTATGGACATACCAATATAAAAGACCATTCTCGATTCAAGAAGTTAAGCTATTTGATAAAACACATCAAGCGCAATGGATGATTCCAAAATTTTGTCCAAAACCAATTAGCCTCAGATTATCTCTCCTATCGTTTCATCAAGAATCGCATATAGGATCCCTTTTCGCTCTCTTTCGAGAAGCGATGAATTCAACAAGCTTTGCTTACCGATTTCTTTCGTATTTTAAAATTGCGGAAGCATGGATAAGACGGAAAGGGCCTTTTGCTTGGATTATTTATGAAGCAAAAAGAAATGGAAAATCTCCTCATTTTCCAGTAAGAAAAGTTGATAAAGAATTATTAGGCGGTTCATACAGTTCTGAATATCATGATGTTTTCTTGAACAAGAAATTTACATGGTGTATTAATCAATTAGAAGAAATACGAGCATTGATTGCACATCCTTTCAACAATCTTTCGGAATTCACAAACTTAGATTCTCCTGATGCCCAGGCACATTTAGGCGCTCTTGCAAATCTTGCAGAACGCATAGCTATCCAACTGCTTGAAGATGTTTTAGAGAAATATGAACAACTCGATGATAGTGGGATGGCGAAAAAAATAAGAAGCGTTTACTCGAAAGTCAATTGAATGGGGTCTGGATGAAAGCCATTAAAATCGGCCTGATCGGCTTGGGCACGGTGGGGACGGGGGTGGCGCGCCTCCTCCTCGAGCAGCAGGAATTATTGGCCCGGCGTCTGGGAGCCCCCCTGGTCCTCAAGAAAGTGGCGGACCAGGACCTGGAGCGGTCCCGGGCCGTGGCCCTCCCCGCGGACCTCCTCACCACCCGGGTGGAGGATATCCTGGACGACCCGGATATTGACATGGTGGTGGAGCTCATCGGCGGCATCGGCGCCGCCCGGGACTATGTCCTGGAGGCCATCGCCCGGGGCAAGCACGTGGTCACCGCCAACAAGGCCCTCCTGGCCCACCACGGCAACGATCTGTTGGCCGCGGCCGCGGCCAAAGGGGTGGAGATCGCCTTCGAGGCCTCGGTGTGCGGCGGCATCCCCATCATTCTGACCCTGCGCCAGGGCCTGACGGCCAACCGCATCCAGGAGCTGTTCGGCATCTTAAACGGCACCGCCAATTACATCCTCACCCAGATGTCCCAAAGCGGCGCCTCCTATGCCCAGGCCCTGGCCGAGGCCCAGGCCCACGGCTACGCCGAAGCCGACCCCACTCTGGACGTGGAGGGCATCGACACCGCCCACAAGCTGGCCATCCTCATGAGCCTGGCCTACGGGGCGCAGTTGGATCTGGAGTCCATCGCGGTGCAGGGTATCAGCCAACTGGACCCCCTGGACCTGCAGTTCGCCCGGGAATTCGGCTACTGCCTGAAACTGTTGGCCATTACCCGGGATGACGGCCACCGGGTGGAGGCCCGGGTCCACCCCACCCTGGTCCCCCGGGACCACATGCTGGCCAACGTCAACGGCGCCATGAACGCGGTGTATCTCACCGGGGATGCCGCGGGCCCCATTCTCCTCTACGGCCAGGGGGCCGGGATGATGCCCACGGCCAGCGCCGTGGTCAGCGACCTCATTGACCTGGCCCGCAATCTCCTCTGCGGCGGTCCCGGCCGGGTCCCGGCCCTCGGGTGGGAGTCGGCCCTGGCCACCCGACGGCTCATTAAGCCCATCAACGACCTGGTGACCAACTACTACCTGCGGTTTTCGGCCCTGGACCGCCCCGGGGTCCTGTCCCAGGTCTCGGGCATCCTGGGGAAACACAACATCAGCATCGCCGCGGTGATTCAGAAGGGCCGGGAGAGGGCGGGGACCGTGCCCATCGTCATGATCACCCACGAAGCCCGGGAGGCCGACGCCCGCCAGGCCATGACCGAAATCGACCACCTGCCCATCGTCTCCCCTCCCACGGTCTTCTACCGCATCGAAGACCCCCACCTTCACGCCGCCCAGATCTGATTGTATGGACGGACCCGGGGGTCCGCCCTCAGCCACTTTGCCCCCTGCCCTGGCCGTCCTTGCCGGGTCTATATAGCGAATGCCATAAGTTTTTTCCAGTTATTGGGAATGCCCCTTAAACTAAAATCCCCCCTAACCACCCTTTAGAAAATTGGGTAACTATAAGGAATTACGTCTAAAGTCCCCTTTGAAAAAGGAGGATTTGGGGGGATTTAAAGATCAGCAAGCGGTATAAATTTCTGCCAAATGCTATGTGATTGAAGAAAATTGCCCAACAGGTCGACAGTAAGGCAAAGCAGCACTAATATATAGAAATTCAGGCCAAACCTTATTGCGGCGCAAGGAGATTTCCATGAGCGATTTTTGGGCCTTCCGGACCATGGTCACCCCGGTGATCATCCAGATGCTGTTCTGGGTCGGGACCATCCTGTGCATCATTATCGGCGGCATCATGACCATCTATGGCGCCACCCAGTATGATATGGGCCAGGCCCACTATCTGTGGAAGGGGGTGCTCCTCTTCTTGCTGGGTCCTTTGGCGGTGCGGGTTTATTGCGAGATCTTGATCGTCTTTTTCCGCATCAACGAGACCCTGACGGAGATCAAGCACGCCGTCGAGGGGCGCAAGCCCGAGCCCACGTGGCCGGAAGCCGCGTAAAGATATGGGCCGACATCGGGGGGATAGTTCGTGCAGCATGAACCGCCAAGAACCCGCAGCAAGGAGATTTTCATGAGCGATTTCTGGGCCTTCCGGACCATGGTCACCCCGGTGATCATCCAGGTGCTGTTCTGGATCGGGGCCATCCTGTGTATTATCATCGGCGGCATTATGACCATCTATGGCGCCACCCAGTATGATATGGGCCAGGCCCACTATCTGTGGAAGGGGGTGGCCCTCTTCTTGCTGGGTCCTTTGGCGGTCCGGGTCTATTGTGAGATTTTGATTATCTTTTTCCGCATCAACGAGACCCTGACGGAGATCAAGCACGCCGTCGAACGGCGGCCCGAACCCGCGGCTTGATACCCGACCCTGGCCCGAGCCCCATAAACCGGCGCCAGGCAAAGTTCATCAGGGGTGATACCGGCACATGCAGGTGGGGCGGCAGGTGGCAGAGCCCATGACATATCTCAGGAGGAAACTT
This sequence comes from Desulfobaccales bacterium, assembly GCA_049696835.1. GTDB lineage: Bacteria > Desulfobacterota > Desulfobaccia > Desulfobaccales > 0-14-0-80-60-11 > 0-14-0-80-60-11. The sequence continues at coordinate 2,853 of JBAVUP010000090.1, read as the reverse complement.
ATGGTTATGCAAGGAAACACGGCACGGTTAGGCTATGCGTTGCTGGCGGTGGTCATCGCCGTCGCCCTGGCGGGGTGCGCCACTGAGGGGGCCAGCGGCCCGTCGGCGGCCAGATCCCAGGCGGACCTGCTCCAGGCGGCCGGGTTCAGGGCGCACACGCCGCAAACCTCCCAAGGGCTGGCCTATATTCACACCCTGCCGGCCAAAAAGGTGGTGTTGAATCAGTACCAGGAGAAACCCCTGTATTTAGTGTGCACCGACCCCAATGGCCAGCAGTGCTATTTGGGGGATAAGGCGGCTTATGAGCGGTATCAGCAGTTGGCCATCCAGAATAGCATTTCCGAAGACCAGCGGAATGTCGGGGAACACCGCTGGGACCCTGAAGCCCTGCAGATGTGGATGAGTTCCCAGGGCGGGGGAGGTTGACGGCTTCTGCCACAAATTTCATGCTGTTCCGCATCTGCCACCTTGCCTCACCGGCGCCCGGCCGGTTATGATTAAGGAGGTTCGCTTCCGGCCTTCCCGGGAAGCGGGCCGGCATGAGGAAATTTCCCGGGTTAACTGCGCGGCGTAAGGATTTAATCGGTTCATGAAATATGTCATTCTGGTAGGCGACGGCATGGGGGACTATCCCCTGGCCGAATTGGGTGGTCAAACCCCCCTTGAGGCAGCGTCCACTCCGCAGCTGGATAACCTGGCCCGCCGGGGGGAACTGGGCCTGGCCCGCACCATCCCCCCGGGCAAAGAGCCGGGCAGCGATATCGCCAACCTGGCCATTATGGGCTATGATCCGGTGCGCTACCACACCGGCCGGGCGCCGCTGGAGGCCGCGGCCCTGGGGGTGGATCTGGGTCCGACCGAGGTGGCCTTCCGCTGCAATCTGGTAACCCTGCGCCACGAAGACTCGCGGCTTATCATGGAGGACTACGCCGCCGGGCACATCACCAGCGACGAGGCCAGGGAACTCATCGCCGTTCTGGAAGCCGCTTTGGGCCGGGACGGGCGCCACTTCTACCCGGGGGTGAGCTACCGCCACCTCCTGGTGTGGGGCGCCGGGGACGCGGCCTGGCACACCTACCCCCCCCATGACTGGATTGGCAAGGAAGTGGGCCACCTGATGGGGGCGGAAGCCCAGCCCCTGTGGGACCTGATCCGCGCTTCCTGGCCGGTGCTCCAGGACCAGCGGGTGAATGAAATACGCCGGCGCAGGGGCAAGCGCCCGGCCACCTCCATCTGGCTCTGGGGGCAGGGCCGCCCCCCCCAAATGCCCACCCTGGGCGAGCGTTTCGGCCTCACCGGCGCGGTGATTTCCGCGGTGGACCTGATCCGGGGCATCGGCAAATATGCCGGGCTTAAGCCTATCCTGGTGCCCGGGGCCACCGGGTTTCTGGATACCAACTATGCCGGCAAGGTGGCCGCGGCCCTGGACGCCCTGCAAGAGATGGACCTGGTCTTTGTCCACGTGGAGGCCCCGGATGAGGCGGGCCACAGCGGCGAACTGCCTTTAAAGCTCAAGGCCATCGAAGACTTCGACGCCAACGTGGTGGGGCCCATGCTGGCCGGGTTGGCGAAGCTGGGAGACTTTCGGCTCCTGGCGCTGTGCGACCACCTCACCCCGCTGGCGGTGCGCACCCACACCCCGGACCCCGTCCCCTTTATCCTCTATGACTCCCGCACCCCGGGGGACCGCCCCCAGGTTTACAGTGAGGCCGCGGCGAAAAATACCGGCCTGCTCCTGGAACAGGCGGCCGACCTGCTGCCGCGGCTGCTGGAAAAGTAACCTGGAGTGTCCTTTATGCGTCTTTGCGCCTTGGCATCTTGGCGTGAGAAATACATCACGCAAAGACGCCAAGAACGCTAAGGGCTGCGTTATAGGTTTGTTTGCAGATAACTCACCGCGTTCTTGAAGAACGCCAGGCCGGCGCCTGCCGGTTCCGGGTAGGGCTCGCCCCGGCGACGCCAGGTTTCTTTGTCCCGGGTCCAGGTGGGGTGTTGCATGGCGGAGATATGGGCTTCGGGGTGGGGCATGAGGCCCAGGACCCGGCCGGTGGGGTCGCAGATGCCGGCGATGTCCATGAGCGACCCGTTGGGGTTATGGGGAAACCGGCCCATGGCCGCGTTGCCGGAGGGAGTGGCATATTTGAGGGCGATCTGGCCCCGGTCGGCCAGCTCCGCCAGGATCGGACCGTCGGCGTAGAATTTGCCCTCCCCGTGGCGGATGGGCAGTTCCACGAGATCCAGCCCCTGGGTGAACACGCAGGTTGAGGGCATGGCCTTGAGGTAAACCCAGGCGTCTCGGAAGTTGCCGCAGTCGTTGGGAATCAGGGCCGCTTGCCGGACATCGGGCCGCCCAGGCAGGCCCGGCAGCAGCCCCAGGTTGACCAGAACCTGGAAGCCGTTACAGATACCGATGACCAAGCGACCGGCGGCGATGAACTCCGTGAGGATCGAGCCCAGGGCCAGCTTCAGCCTGAGGGCCAGGATGACCCCGGCGCCGTGGTCGTCGCCCCAGGAAAACCCGCCGGGCACGGCCAGGAGGTGGCAGTCCCAGAGGAGGTTGGGATTTTCCAACAGATCAGTGGTATGGACCCGCACCGCCTCGGCCCCGGCCCGGTTCAGGGCGAAGGCGGTCTCGTAGTCGCAGTTCAGGCCGTAGCCGTAGAGAACTAAGGCCTTTGGCCTTAGTTCTAGGTTTTCTGTTTTCGGTTTTCTGTTTTCGGTCATAAAGCTGTGAAGGAGAAATAAATGGCTGAGGTGAAGAATATCTACTGACTTATTACTCGTTCCCAAGCTCAGCTTGGGAACGCCACATTTTTAGCCCAAGCTCTGCTTGGGCACCATGAATAATGAAAC
>JBAVUP010000089.1:0-19883 GCA_049696835.1 Desulfobaccales bacterium | reverse complement strand
GTTTGGCGGGTTGATCCTGGGAGGCCTGGAGGGCATCGTGCCCATCTTTATGCCGGTCAGTTGGGTGCCGGTGGTGGAATTCGGCCTCTTTGTCCTGGTATTGGTAGTCAAGCCCACCGGACTCATGGGAGCCAAGTAAATGAACTTCTGGCGACAACCGGGCTTCTGGCTGAATGTGCTCCTCGTGACCGTGGGTGGGGCTGTTGTCCTCATTATGCATCAGGACACCCTGCGAGAGACCGCCTTTACGATTCTGATGTTCGTAGCTCTGGCCGCCAGCCTCAATATCATCATGGGCTACACCGGCTATGTAAATTTCGGTCATATCGTGTTTTTCGGCCTGGGCGGATATTTCGGTTTTTTCCTACTCAGCGAGTTGGGGTGGCCGCTGTACCTGGCCATGTTGGGTGGAGGCTGCCTGTCGGTTATCGTCGCCTTGGTCATCGGCGCCGCGGTGCTGAGACTCAGGGGCGCTTACTTCGCCCTGGCCACCATCGGCGTCAATGAAGCGGCCCGGGCCTTTGTGGCCAATTTCGAGCCCTTCGGCGGGTCCACCGGGTTGTACGTCAATTTTTCAGCCTATGACAAGTATGGCGGGGCCGGTCCAGCCTTGTGGTGGATCTTCACCCTGCTCTGGCTCGTCACCATTGCCACGGTGGTGGTCAGCTACCTGGTGAAGCATTCCCGCTTCGGACTGAGTCTGATCGCCATCCGGGAAGATGAAGACGCCGCCATGGTCATGGGAGTGAAAGCCCCGTGGGCCAAAAATATGGCTTTTGCCCTGTCGGCGTTTTTTCCTGCTTTTGTCGGCACGTTATATTTCTTTAAGAACGGTAATGTCGAACCGGAAGACGCCTTCCGCTTTCAGATGTCGTTGGAAGTCCTGGTGATGGTGATGCTGGGGGGCAAAGGTCTGGTGCTGGGGCCCATCTTGGGAGCCTTCGCGTATGAACGGCTACGGGGTTACCTGCTGGTCAGTCCCCTCTTCAAGAATCTCCACCTGGCCCTGTCCGGCGGCATCCTCCTGCTCATCGTGCTCTTCGTGCCCGGAGGCGCCGTAGGCTGGGTGCGGGATCGCTTCCCGCGCCTCAGGAGGGTCCTGGAATGAGTACCGACATGATCCTCCAGGTTAAAGATGTCTCCAAGCGCTTCGGCGGCCTCCAGGCCCTGACGGACATCACCTTTGATCTGCCCCAGGGGCAAATTTTGGGACTCATCGGCCCCAACGGCGCCGGCAAAACCACCCTGTTCAATGTCATCAACGGGGTCTATCCCCCGGAGCGCGGCCAGGTGTTCTTCCGGAGTAAAGATATTACCCGCCTGCCCTCCTATGAGGTGGCCCGCCTCGGCCTGGCCCGGGCCCACCAGGTGGTGCGCCCCCTCACTGACCTTTCGGTGCGGGAAAACGTCATGGTGGGGGCCTGTTTCGGCCGGGAAGGCCACGGCCTGCGGGCCGCGCACCGCCTGGCCGATGAGGGCTTGACTTACGTGGGGTTGATCGACCGGGCCGACCAACCCGCAGGCAGCCTGAACGTGGCCCAGAAAAAGCGCCTGGAAATGGCCCGGGCCCTGGCCGCCAAACCCTACTTGCTGCTGTTGGATGAAGTCCTGGCCGGCCTCAACCCTTCGGAGATTGCCGCCATGATGGACACGGTTCGGGCCATCCGGGATGGAGGGGTCACCATCCTCATGATCGAGCACGTCATGCAGGCCATCATGTCCATCTCCGACCGCATCCTGGTCCTGGATTACGGCATGTTAATAGCCACGGGCCCGCCCGAAGAAGTGGCCAATAATCCCCAGGTGATCGAGGCCTACCTGGGCGATCCCAAAATGACGGCACGACTGCTGGCGGAATAGATGCCATGGCTGTTTTAGAAGTGCACAACCTTGCCTCGGGCTACGAAGGGGTCCAGATCCTCTGGGGGGTCAACTTCAAGCTCGAATCGGGCAAACTCACCACCCTGGTGGGTTCCAACGGCGTGGGCAAGACCACCTTATTAAAAACCGTCATGGGACTCCTACGGCCTCTGGAAGGGTCCGTATCCTTTAAGGGGCGGGATATGACCAATCTGTCCGCCCATGCCCGGGCCAAGGCCGGTATGGTTCTGGTGCCCGAAGGCCGCCAGCTGTTCACCGACATGACCATCTACGAAAACCTGGAAATGGGGGCCTTCTCCCCCCGAGCCCGGGCTGCCTTTAAGCAAAACCTCGAAAAGGTCTATGAACTCTTCCCTCGCCTCCAGGAACGGGCCCGCCAGAAGGCCGGGACCCTGAGCGGCGGCGAACAGCAGATGGTGGCCGTGGGCCGGGGCTTGATGGCCGAACCCGAAGTCCTCATGCTGGATGAACTCTCTTTGGGGCTCTCCCCCCTCTTGGCCCTCACCCTGTTCGAGGCCCTCACCCGCCTCAAAAAAACCGGCCTCACCATGCTCCTGGTGGAGCAAAACGTCAGCATGGCCCTGGCGGTGAGCGATTACGCTTACGTCCTGGCCGAAGGCAAGGTGCACCTGGAAGGCCCGGCCCGGGAACTCAGTAAAAACGACGACGTGCGTCGGACCTATCTGGGAATTTAACGCGCCGCGACGTCGGAGCCCTTCGCCCTCAACCCCCTCGCCCCGCGGTCACTGCAATCCCAGAACGTCGCCTCGGCCTGGTTTTTTGACCCACCATCTGATCATCCCCCGGCCGCTCTTCACTCCCGGCCTGCAATTCAGGTATGTTTCCCTCTCCGGGTCAATACCCCCAAGCTATCGATAGGTTACCGGGTCAGTTATCTCAATATAATTCTTTAATTTTCCCAAATAAAATAATTTATGGAAACTATCCCGCCTTCCGATGCATATAGTGGTTACGGATGCTGGAGGTTCCGCTATCCCAACTCATCCTGGCCCCAGATTGAGGCGAGAAAAGATGTACGCCGCCTCTCTTGGTCTCGACGGGGAAGACGGCGGCTAAGGATTGACGACCCTTGGAACCGACCAGGTCACGGAATCCTGTTGCAGAGAGCCTTGAGGTGGCAGTGACGGATCAACCTAGCCCGGAAAGCAGGACTTGGCGCCGCTCGGATACTCGCGCCTTTTCCCGTACCTTGATCTACCTTCCCATTGTTCATACCCAGGCCGATATGGGTGAACTCGGTGGTCAGGTTACCCGGGCCACCCTGCTGAAGGTGGGCCAGAGGGGATTACAGCGTAAGCTCAAGACTATCGAGCAGGTCTGGGACCGCCTCGAGGCGGCGCTGGTGCGTCTGGACCTCTCTTACGACCGGGTCCGCCTCTATCAGGACGGCTTGCCGGTGTGCGGCCGGGAAATTGAGCTGGTGCTGGACCTGGCGCAACGCGGCTCCCGCAATCACCAGCTCCTGCAGCGCCTCATGGCTCAAGGGGCCACCCTCATGGGCACCGAATCCGGAGACCTGCTCCGGCAGGAATACGACCTGGCCCGACAAAACCTCCCCGCCCCCGACCGGGGCCGATCAGCCGTCGCCGCCGCCCGGTCCCGGGACTTGAGCGCGACCTTGCTGGCCCAACGGGATCAGTTTATCGCCCGCCGCATCCATGACACCCTGAACGCAGGTGAAACCGGCATCCTCTTTCTGGGGCTGCTCCACGCCGTGGAGCGGTACCTTGACCGGGATATCCGGGTGATCCGTCCCCTGCCGCGCCCCGCCCTATGAGAGGACCGTCATGACGCGCTCTCATGGCCACATTCTCATTGCCGATGACGACCAGGATATCTGCATGCTCCTGTCTTTGCTCATGAAGGGCGAAGGCTTCACCTGTCATAGTGCCCATGATGGCGAAACCGTCTTGCGGATGGTTCAGACCCGGATGCCCGACGCCTTACTCCTGGACATCAAGATGCCCGGCATGGACGGCATGGAGGTGCTGCAGGAAATCAAAAAATTGGACCACGATCTGCCGGTAATTCTTATCACCGGCCACCCCGATATTTCCGGGTCGGTGGCTGCCATCAAGAACGGGGCCTTCGATTACTTGGCCAAACCCTTTGAGCACCGTTCCCTGATCCTGGTGGTGCGCCGGGCCTTGGAACAGCGGGAGCGGCAGCACCGCGGCTGTTCCCAGCAAATTTCCGCCGATGACGACCTCAGGATCATGATGGGTCCCAGCGACGTCATCAGCCGGGTCATTTGCGAAGTCGACCGGGTGGCACAATCCAATTTCTCCGTGGTGATCCAGGGAGAAACCGGCGCCGGCAAGGAGTTGGTGGCCCGGGCCATCCACCAGCGCAGCACCCGGAGCCGGGGCCCCTTTATCCCGGTGGACTGCGGCGCCATCCCCGAGACCCTCATCGAAAGCGAACTCTTCGGGTGCCAAAAAGGCGCCTTTACCGGGGCCGAGGTCCAGAGAATGGGCAAAATCGAAGCCGCCAAGGGTGGCACCCTGTTCCTGGACGAGATTTCCAACTTCCCCCTGGCGGCCCAGCCGAAGCTCTTGCGCGCCTTGCAGGACAAGACGATCTGCCGCCTGGGAGCCACCACCCCGTTGCCCATTGATGTCCGCCTCCTGGCGGCCACCAACCAGGACCTCTACTCCTTGGTGGTCGCGGGGGTGATGCGCCAGGATCTCTATTTTCGCCTGAACGAATTTTCCATCACCGTGCCCCCCTTAAGGGAACGCAAGGACGACATCCCTTACCTGGCCAAGCGCTTCCTGGACATCACCAACCGCGAACTCAAGAAAAACATCAAGAGTTTTTCCGCCGCGGCTCTGGAGGTGTTGTTTTCTTATAACTGGCCGGGAAATGTCCGGCAACTCCGCTCCACCATCCGCCGGGCCGTGCTGTTGGCGGAAGAGGTGATCACCGACAAATATTTGGATATCAAACGGGTGCCGGTACCGGGCCTGGCCTTTACCCCCAAGGTTCAGGGCATGCCCTGGCAGGAGATGCCTCTGAAAGAAATCGTGCGCCGCAGCGTCGACTCCGTGGAACGCGAAGTCCTGATCGAGGCGTTGAAATTCACCCGGGGCAATAAGGCCAAGGCCGCCCGGTTGTTGCACATCGATTACAAGACCATGCATACCAAGGTAAAGCAATTCGGTATCGGCAAATATGGAGGGAACCATGACCAGACCGAAAGATAAGGACCAAGACACGGGATTCGGCTTCGGGGGCCTCTTTAAGGGGCTGGCCGATTTCGTGGAAAAGCTGGGGGACCTGGCCGAAAAGGGGCAGGAACTCTCCAAAACCGGCGAAATCCGGGGCAAAGGCAAGGATATCAAAGGGGTTTACGGGTTTACCGTCAAAGTGGGCCTCGGGGACAAAGGCGACAAAGGCATTAAGGTGGAACCCTTCGGTAACATCCGCCGGGATGCCGAATCCGGAGAAACCGTGGTCCAGGAAATCCGGGAACCGGTGGTGGACATCTTCGAGGAAAAGGACCACACCCTAGTGGTGGCGGAACTTCCCGGAGTCAGCGTCGAGGATGTGCGCCTCGAGGTCAAGGACGATCTTCTCTCCCTGTCCGCCGGCAAAGGCGACAAGAAGTACCGCAAGGAGATCCTCCTGCCCCATAGCTATCCCCGGGAAAAAATGCAGGTTTCCTGCAACAACGGCATCTTGGAGATCAAGTGCATTAAGTAAAAAAAGGGGAATTATATACTTGACTCCCCCAAATAAATGTTTATAATAAAGATATGGATAAGATAACGATTAGCACATTTCAGCTTTTCAAGATGTTTCCAGACCAGGAAACGGCCCGGAAGTATCTTGAGTCCCGCCTGTGGCCCAAGGGCGTTAGGTGTCCAATCTGCGGGGGCGACACAAGGATTACCACCCGCAAGGACGGCTTCTACCGTTGCAACGCCTGTAAGGAAGATTTCACGGTGCGTACTGGCACGATCTTCGAGCGGAGCCACATTCCCCTGCACAAGTGGCTTTATGCCATGTACCTTCTTGTGACGGCCAGGAAGGGCATATCCTCCCTGCAACTCTCCAAGGAGATAGGCATTACCCAAAAGTCGGCCTGGTTTATGCTTCACCGACTCCGGGAAGCCTGTGGCGATAACCTTGCGGAACTCCGGGGAATCATCGAAGTGGATGAAACCTACATCGGGGGCAAGGAAACTGCCAAGCATGAGTGCAAGAAACTCAAAGAGGGCCGGGGGTCTGTAGGCAAGGTCGGGGTTGTCGGACTTCGGGAGAGGGGCGGCAACACCATCGCCAAACCGTTTGACCGCCCGGATAAGGCGACCCTGCACGGTGCAATCCTTGACCATGTGGCTATTGGCTCTATGATCCATACGGATGATGCCCCGGTTTACTCCGGCCTGGACGGTCTTTTCTATCAACACAGGTCGGTTAATCATAGCACCGGGGATTATGTCAAAGACGGCGTGACCACCAATAGCATAGACAGCGTGTGGGCTACCTTGAAGCGGGGTCTTTACGGTGTCTATCATCATGCCAGCCCTAAGCACCTGGGGCGATATGTCAATGAGTTCACCTTTCGCCTGAACGCCGGAAACTGCAAGCGGCACACCCTTGAGAGGCTTGAGAGTTTCATCGCCGCAACCGCCAGCAAGCGATTGACTTATTCTCGGTTGATTGCTTCCTAAAGGAGATAAATCGTGAAAGATATGGGTTTTCCCCCGATATTGTCTGGTTATAAAAGGCAATGGGTAAAGTGCAATGAATGCGGCCGTGTAGCTTATTACGATTTTATCCCGTTTTCTCTGTCGATGCCTGTCATGACCTTGCCTTGTGGGCATGGTGCGGCTGTGAAGTTTTACAATGCTGTCGTAGAAATAAGCGAATATGAAGCCCTGGAAGTGTTAAAAGGATAAAACATGGAATCTAATAATCAACTAAAGCATGGAATGAATTGCTCTGGACTTATACCAGGGCGAGAGGATGAATGTACCTGTGGGTTAAGGTATCGAATAGAAGTTCAGACTGAACAAACCCTAAAGGATGCCTGGATAAAGAGGGCAATGGAAGCTGAAATGGAACTTCTTGCCATAAAGTCAAATTGGAATGAAGCAGAAAAAGCATTACAAATCTTCTATTCCGGGGCTTGTCCTAACTGTAAACAGACTATGGATACCTATTTCTCTAAACCTATTGAAACCAAGGGGTAATTTATGAAGAAAGGTGTTTGTTATCGTGGCTTGGAAAGCGGTTTTATTACCGCCGAAGATTATGATGAAGCTATCAATGACCTTTTGGAAGCTAAGAAACAACTGAGGCCAGATGGAAATATTTGCCTTGTTTGTGGCGATGGAGGTCATCAAGCATGGGAGTGCCATCATAACCCCCTGGTGATGGCCCGCAGAACCGCAAAGGAACTGGAAACTTATAGGTGTTTCCATTGTGGTCAATCCTTTATAGATCAAGATGAGGCCGCAGAGCATTTCGGCAAACGGGATGAAAGAGAACATCCGGTTTGTAAGGGTTGAAAATGTCAAAAAGACCTCCCAAAATTTTGAACAGAATCGTCGATAAAGTGCTGGCCTACAAGCCCAAGCCGAAAACCAAAAAGGCTAAGGATTCCAAGGATGAAGAACCAAAAAGGGACTAAAGTATATAATTCCCAAAAAAAGGCATTTGCTTGTCCGGCGACAGACTGAAACGAGGTTCAGCTCCATGACCGAAGCGGCAACCGTAACCCTTAAACTCAAAGTTACCGAAGGCTTGAGCAAAGACGTGGGCCGGGCCTTTGCCCGCATGGGTCCCGAAGACCTGAAGCGGCTTCAGGTGGCCATCGGCGACATCGTCGAGGTCGAAGGCAAGAAAAAGACGGTGTGCAAGGCCATGCCGGCCTATAAAGAACTCCGGGGCCAGTCCCGGGTGCAGCTCGATGGCCTCAGTCGCGAAAACGCCGGGGCCGGCATTGATGAAGTGGTGCAGGTCCGGAAAATCTCCTGCCGGGCTGCCGACCGGGTGGTCCTGTCCCCCCAGAACATCACCCCCCAGGAGCGGGACCTGAAATACATCGGCAGCCTGCTGGATGGCCTGCCCGTGGTGGCCGGGGACCGCGTCCGGGCCACCCTCTTCGGCAGCCGTTGGGCCGATTTCAAGGTGGACAGCGTCTCCCCCAAGGGCCCGGTCCTCATCAATCCCACCACCACCCTGGTGATCGGCAAGGCCCCCGTCGAAGAGGGCCGCCGCCCGGCCTCGGCCGTGTCTTATGAGGACATCGGCGGCCTCAAATCCCAGCTCCAGCGCATCCGGGAAATGATCGAACTGCCCTTGCGCTACCCGGAACTCTTCGAGCGCCTGGGCATCGACGCCCCCAAAGGGGTGCTGCTCCATGGCCCCCCCGGCTGCGGCAAGACCCTCATTGCCCGGACCATCGCCCAGGAAACCGAAGCCAACTTCTATTCGGTGAGCGGCCCCGAAGTGGTGCACAAGTTTTACGGCGAGTCCGAGGCCCATCTGCGCAAGATCTTCGAGGAAGCCTCCCGCCAGGGCCCCAGCATCATCTTTATGGATGAGTTGGACGCCATCGCCCCCCGCCGGGAGCAGGTGGTGGGCGATGTTGAAAAACGCGTCGTGGCCCAGCTCCTGGCCTTGATGGACGGTCTCAACAAGCGCCAGAACGTCATCGTCATCGCCGCCACCAACCTCCCCAATGCCCTGGACCCGGCCCTCCGCCGCCCGGGCCGCTTTGACCGGGAGATCGCCATCCCCATCCCCGACCGCCGCGGCCGCCATGAGATCCTCGAGATTCACAGCCGGGGGATGCCCCTGGCCCGGGACGTGGACCTGGAGCACCTGGCGGAAATCACCCATGGCTTTGTGGGCGCCGACCTCGAGGCCCTGTGCCGGGAAGCGGCTATGATCTGCCTCCGCCGCCTCATGCCCGACATCGACTTTGCCCTTACCAATATCCCGTATGACCAGCTCGCCAAGCTCGAGGTCCACATGGACGACTTCCTGGGAGCCCTGCGGGAGGTGGAGGCCTCGGCCATCCGGGAGGTCTTTGTCGAGGTGCCGGACGTGCGCTGGCAGGATGTGGGCGGCCTTGGCGGCGTCAAAGAGCGTCTCAAAGAAGCGGTGGAATGGCCCCTGAAATATACCCACCTCTTTAAGGAGGCCGGCATCAAGCCCCCCAAGGGCATTCTCCTGGCCGGCTCCCCCGGTTGCGGCAAGACCCTCCTGGCCAAGGCCATCGCCACCGAAAGCCAGGTGAATTTCATCTCCGTCAAGGGCCCGGCCCTGATGTCCAAGTACGTGGGCGAATCCGAGCGGGGCGTGCGGGAGATCTTCAAGAAGGCCCGCCAGGCCGCGCCCTGCATCATCTTCTTGGATGAAATCGATTCTCTCTTGCCCATGCGGGGCGCCGGCTCCAGCGATTCCCACGTCACCGAACGCGTCCTCAGCCAGTTTCTGGCCGAACTTGACGGTATTGAAGAGCTGAAGGGCGTCCTGGTCCTGGGGGCCACCAACCGTCTCGATATCCTCGACCCCGCCGTCCTGCGGCCGGGCCGCTTCGACGATATCGTGGAAATTCCCCTGACCACCGAGGCGGATCGCCGGGAAATCTTCCAGGTCCACCTCCGGGGCAAGCCCCTGGCCCCGGGGGTCGACCCGGCCGACCTGGCCCGGCAGACCGAGGGGTTCAGCGGCGCCGAGATTGCTTCGGTATGCAACCGGGCCGCCCTCGCCGCGGTCCGCCGCGCCGTGGTCGGCGGCAAGGGGGCCAAAAAGGCCAAGGTGCTGATCACCGCCCACGACCTGGCAGCCGCCATTGCCTCCGTGCCTCAGGGCTGAACGCGGCAAAGGTGCCATATCCTACAGATTCTTTATCAAAGCGTCTCTCCCATTTCCCTCCCCCTTGAGGAAGGAAGGGTCAGAGTGGGCGTGATTAATTGGTGGCGCAATGGGGTGGCTCACGTGGCCATGCCCGCAAAGGCAGGCTGTGCATGGAATCATTCGCACCCGTCCATGGGCTGTATCTCTATTGCCTGACCCGGGCCAGCTACCTGGAAGCCCCGGATGGCCCTGGACTGTATGACCAGCAACCACCCCTGCTTACCCGGGTTGGCGATCTCGCCGCCGTCTGGAGCCCGGTGGTTCTGGCGGAGTTCTGCGGGGAAGACGCCGAAGCCCGTCTTCAGGACCTGGATTGGGTTGGCCCCCGGGCCTGCCGGCATGAGGCGGTGGTGGAATGCGTGATGCGCCGGTCTCCCGTGCTCCCGGTCCGGTTCGGCACCATCTTCTCTTCCTGGGACCGCCTGGAGCAGGTGATGCATGAACATCACGATGCCATCCTCCAATTTCTGGATCAGGTGGCCGATAAGGCGGAATGGGCGGTCAAGGGCTTCCTGGATCAAACCCGGGCCAAACAAGTCATCTTTTCCCGGAAACAAACCGAAGCGGCCGAGCCCCTCACGTCGCTGTCTCCGGGCCACCGGTATTTCCAGGAACAACGCCTCCGCCGAGAGGTGGAGCAGGAACTGGCCCACTGGGCGCCAGGAGTCTGCCGCCGGGTGCTCCTTGAACTCCGTAGCCTGGCGGCTCAAGACCGCGAACGCCAGGTACTCACCGTAACGGGTGAGAACCAGGACCAGGAAATGGTCTGCAATTGGGCCTTCCTGGTCCCCCAAGCCGCGCTTGCCGACTTCAAGGCCCGGGTTGACGCGGCCAATGCCGGCCTTGACCGGCAGGGCCTGGTCTTCGCCTGCACCGGCCCCTGGCCACCCTATACCTTCTCGCCCGCTCTGACCACCGAGGCCCCCCGATGAGCTGCCTGCTGTATTGCATCTGTTCTGGCCAGGCGCCCTTGCATCCGACTCCGGTGCTGGGCGTCGGCGGCCAACCCGTCTTTCTGGTAACCCAGGGGAACTTAAGGGCCGCAGTCTCCAGAACCAGCCCCACCCTGGCCTTGGATCTTAGCGGCCTCAAGGCCTACGGTCGGGTGGTGGCTTCCTTCCACCTGTATCACACCGTGATCCCCGTGCGGTATGGCTGCGTCCTGCCCGATGAATCCCAGGTCACCTGGCTGCTCGAGAACCACCGCCCGGAATATGAGGCCCTCCTCACCGAATTGGCCGGCTGCGTCGAAATGGGCCTGCGGGTCAAGGTGGACCCCGGGCTGCCGGGGCTGGGCGAGATGCGAGAACCGGAGCGCGCTCCCGTCACGCCCTCGTCCCCTGAGCTTTCCGGCGCCGCCTATCTCCTGGCCCGTCGGGTCCACTACGCCGCGCTTGATCAGGGGACCCAGCTCGCCCAGAGTTTGGCCGCAGAGTACCTGGACCATTTCAACGGGTTGTTCATAAAGTCCAAAATTGAAGGGCCGCTCCCCCAAATGCCCCTGCTCTCCCTCTATTTTCTTGTCCCTGCCAACCAGGTAGAGGCTTTTCGCCAGGCTTACCGGCGCCTGAGACCTTCCCCGGAGGCCGGCACCCTCCTGAGCGGTCCCTGGCCTCCTTATAATTTCGTGATGAACGGGTTTGCCACCAGCAGCGTCCAGCCGGCCCTTCACCCCGCCGGCGGAGGCTAAGATACCCTAGCGACCGCAAGGTCCTCAACCGCCATGGAACAGGCTCCACTCACCGATTCCCAGTCGTCTCAGCGTTTCCGGAAACTCTATGAGATGTTGCTGGAAGCCATCCCTTCCTCCGTGCTGCTCATTGATCGGGATCTCCGCATCGTCTTGGTCAATCGCAACTTTTTAGAGAAAAACCAGCGTTCCCTGGATAACACCATCAGCCGCCGCTTGGATGAGGTGTTCCCCTCCATCATCCTCGATCACGTCAACATCAGCGGCCGGATCCATGAGGCCTTTGCCAGCAACCGCCCCACCCGGGGCGAACGCCTGACTTATCGGGCCCCGGGCATTCCTTTAAGGATTTATTATTACCGCATCCTGCCTTTCTCCTGGCGGGGCGTGGTGGAGCAGGTGATGCTGCTCATGGATGATGTCACCGAGCAGGTGCGCTTGAGCGAAGAGGTCCGCCGGGTGGAGCGGCATCTGGCCAGCGTGGTGGAAAGCGCCCGGGATCTCGTGCTGTCCACCGACACCGAGGGCGGGGTCTTGACCTGGAATGCCGCCGCCGAAAGGCTCTCCGGCTTCACGTTCCATGAAGTGCGGGGCCGGGCTTTTTACGATCTCTGCGCCGAAGATCACCGGGCTGAAGTGGAGCGGGTCTTTTCCAGCCTCATGTCCGGCAAGGACTCCCAGATGGCCGAGTGGAGCCTGATGACCAAGCCGGGCGAGTCCCTCCAGGTCTCCTGGGTCTGTTCACCCATGAAAGACCATCTCTCCAAAACCATCGGCATGGTGGCCGTGGGGCGGGACCTGACGGAACGGCGCAAGTTTGAGGCCCAGTTGCTCCAGTCCCAGAAACTGGCCGCCCTGGGAGTGATGGCGGGGGGTATCGCCCATGAAATCCGCAACCCCCTGGCCGTGTGTTCCAGTGCCGCCCAGTTTCTCCTGGAAGGCCAGCTCCACCCCCAGTTACAGCAGGAATGCGCCCTCAAGATCCACGCCGGCATCCAGCGGGCCTCCCTGATCATCGAAAATCTGCTGCGCTTCGCCCGCCCGTCCATCACCACGGCCATGGGCAAGGTGGATCTGGTGGGGGTTCTCCGGCAAACCCTGGAACTGGTGGCCAATCAGGCCAGGATTCAAAAAATCGAGATTAAAGCCGACATTCCTCCCCAGCCGATATGGATCAGGGGTATGGAAGGACTGCTGCCCCAGGCCTTCTTGAATCTGTTTCTCAATGCCATTAAGGCCATGCCGGAAGGCGGCGTGCTCACCGTAGCCGTGGATTACAACGCCGAGGAAGTCAGTGCCAGGATTTCCGACACCGGCCAGGGCATTCCCCAGGAACACCTGGACAAAATCTTCGACCCCTTTTATACCACGGCCCCGGTGGGACAGGGCACCGGTTTGGGCCTCTCCATCTGCTATTCCATCATCAAACAACACTTCGGCACCATCGAAGTGGACAGTGTGGAGAATCGGGGCAGTTCCTTCACCGTCCGCCTACCCATCCTCTAAGAGACGGCTTCAGAGGCAAGTATGTCAGATTCCACCGAATGTATCCTCATTGTGGATGATGAACCCGATATGTGCTGGGCCCTGGAGCATATCCTCAGTAAATCCGGGTATGTCACCCAAAAGGCCTTGACCGGTGAGGAAGCCCTGCGCTTGATGCGGGAACTCCGCTTCCGGGCCGTCCTGCTGGATGCCAAGCTGCAGGACATGGACGGTCTGGAAGTTGCCCGGAGCCTGCGCCTCCTGGATCCCCAGATCCGGATTATCATGGTCTCCGGCTATTTCCTCCGGGATGATCTCGGCATCCAAAAGGCCCTGTCCCGGGGCCTGATCCATGGCTTCATCAGTAAGCCCTTCCTCCAGGACGAGATCCTCCAGGCCCTCCAAAAGTGAGGAATGCGCTTCCCGAATCTGGAATCGCTTCCATAGAACGGATTCTTGAGATACCGGCCGTCCTCAAGCATCATAATAAATTATCTCGTTAAATCAATCAGTTATATTAGCAATATTTCTGCTTTCACCCGGCACGGTTCTTGGACTGAAAGGGGATGGGCATGCCTTCTCTGACTAAAATCTTCAATGGAATGAAGGAGGTTCATCATGGCTAAAGTACAGAAATCCACCGATTCCTCCAGCCTGGCGGAAGTCGTGGATCGTATCCTTGATAAAGGCATCGTCATCGACGCCTGGGTCAAGGTCGCCCTGGTAGGCATTGAGCTGCTGTCCGTGGAAGCACGGGTGGTCATCGCTTCGGTGGAAACCTATCTGAAGTACGCCGAGGCCATCGGCCTGACGGCCAGCGCCGCCGCTCCGGCGTAAAACCGATCTGGGGAATAGCACTCTTTCCGGGGGGTG
The DNA here is from genome assembly GCA_049696835.1 of Desulfobaccales bacterium. Taxonomy (GTDB): domain Bacteria; phylum Desulfobacterota; class Desulfobaccia; order Desulfobaccales; family 0-14-0-80-60-11; genus 0-14-0-80-60-11. The sequence goes on along the minus strand of JBAVUP010000089.1, from coordinate 6,055 downwards.
AGTTTTTTGCCCCCCGGACAGGGTTCTGACTCGCCCTCATGTTCCTTCAGGAGGAGGGCGCCCCGGTTGGTTAAACCAACGACCGCGAGAAAGGAGACCCCCATGGGTCGCTTAACTGAAGATATGACCCGGTTGTGTGGCGAGATCGTGGCCCTGCGCGGCACGCGGCATGGTTTTGTCAAAGACCTGACCCGCAACGTTGCCCACATGCAGACCAACTTTCGCCGCGCCCGCCTGGAAATGGCCCGAAAAACCCGAGCCGAAAGGCGGGCCGCCATCAATCACCTGAAGAAGACCGTAGCCGGTCTGCGACAGGAATTTGCCGCCGACCTCCAAGGAGCCCGGCGGGCCTGGGCCGGCAAGTAAATCTGCTGCGCCCTTGCATCCCAATAAGGAGATAATTCATGGCTAAAGTACAGAAATCCACCGATTCCTCCAGCCTGGCGGAAGTGGTGGACCGCATCCTGGATAAAGGGATTGTCATCGACGCCTGGGTCAAGGTGGCCCTGGTAGGCATCGAACTGCTGTCCGTGGAAGCCCGGGTGGTTATCGCCTCCGTGGAGACCTATCTGAAGTACGCCGAGGCCATCGGCCTGACGGCCAGCGCCGCGGCTCCTGCCTAAAGCTCCCTGTCCTGATCCGGCCGTGGTGCGGCGGGCCGGTCCCGCCCCACCCGGCCGGAGCTCCCGGGAGCCCGGCCCCTGGTGACTCAAGAATCCAGGGCAGCCCGACACCTTATCCTGCTGGTCCATGAAAGGAGAACGAGATGGGTCCCTTAACCGAAGATATGACCAGGCTGTGCGCCGAAATCGTCGCCCTGCGCGGGGCGCGCCAGACCTTTGTCAAGGACTTAACCCACCAGGTGGCGGCTCTGAAAGCCAATTTTCGCCGGACCCGCCATGACCAGGCCCGCAAGGCCAGGGCCGACCGCCATGCCTTTGTCAAGCACCTGACCCACAGTGTGGCCGCCATGCAAGCCACCTTCCGGCGGGACCACGCTCACATGGCCAGGAAGACCAGGGCAGAACGGCTGGCGTCTCTCAAACACCTGAAAGTCACCGTAGCCGGCCTGCGCCACGCCTTCGCCCTGGATCTGCGGGGCGCCCATCGGGCCTGGTTCGGACCGTCTCCGGCCGAACGGCAGGCTGAGGCCGCCGCGGCACGGCGCGCCCATGAAGAGGCGGAGCGCCGCCGGGCCGAAGCCGCCACCCGGGCCAAGGCCGAGGCCGAGAAGCACCGTCATGTGCCTCCCCCGGCCAAAGTTGAAAACAAAGGCCCGGGCAAGAAGAAAGCTTAACGTCTTACTGATCCCCAATGACCACCCCGGAAGCCAGTCGCCAAGCCGGGAGGGAGATGGTGACCATGGGACCTGTCGAACCTGTAATGACCTCGGTGCCCTGCGCCTTCTGCCGGGGCACCGGCAAAGATCCCTTCGGGATCATGTCCTGGCTCTCTACCTGTTGTGTCTGTGGGGGTCGCGGGGTGGTCTCGGTCCGGGCGCCGTACGTGCCCTGTGCCCACTGCCGGGGCCGCGGGGCCATCAAGACCTTCACCTGCACCGTTTGCGGGGGTAAGGGCTTGGTGGCCGCCTTCCCCGGTCCCACGGTTACCTGCCCCGATTGCCGGGGCACCGGCGACGCCGTCTCCGCCCTGGCCTGCCTCACCTGTCGCGGCCGGGGCTGGATACCCCAGGGGACCGCACCGGGCCAGGGACGGCCCGCCGTTACCCCCTTGCGACCCCAGGGTTTTGGCTAATAACGCCATGACGTTATCGTGAAGATTGACATATCAGCTTACAGGAGTCCACGCTTATGAGCGGTAAGGATCGGAGAAAATTAGCCGTGGCGGCCGTCCAGGTGGAGAGCCGGAATGACCAGGTGGTGCCCGAGGCCGGCCCCGAATTCGTTGAAACCCCTTATGTCCTGGATCTGACCCAGCGGGCCCTGGCCTACCTGGAGGTCGGCTATCCCGTGCATTTCGCCGGACCGGCGGGCACGGGCAAGACCACCCTGGCCTTCCACGTGGCGGCCCAGTTGGGGCGGCCGGTCATCCTGATTCACGGCGACGATGAGTTTGGCAGCTCCGACCTGGTGGGGCGCCATTCCGGCTACCGCAAGCAAAGGCTCATCGACAACTTCATCCATTCGGTCTTAAAGACCGAAGAATCCATGAATGTCACCTGGATGGACAACCGCCTCACCACCGCCTGTAAAGAGGGCTATACCCTCATTTACGACGAGTTCACCCGGTCCCGTCCCGAGGCCAATAACGCCCTCCTCAGCATCCTGGAAGAGCGGATTCTCAACCTCCCCAAGATGTCTCATCACGGCGAAGGATACGTGGAAGTCCATCCCCAGTTCCGGGCCATCTTCACCTCCAACCCCGAGGAGTACGCCGGGGTCCACAAGACCCAGGACGCCCTCATGGACCGCCTCATCAGCGTCAGCCTCGGCCACTTTGACCGGGAGACCGAGATCCAGATCACCATGGCCAAGTCCGGGATTCCCCGGGGTGAGGCCGAAACCATCGTGGAGGTGGTGCGGCAGCTTCGGGGGGTGGGGGTTCACAACCACCGGCCCACCATCCGGGCCTGCATCGCCATCGGCCGGATCCTGGCCCATCGCCACGCCCGGGCCCGGCACGATGATCCCGTGTTCCGGTGGGCCTGTCAGGACGTGCTCAATACCGATACGGCCAAGGTCACCCGGGGGGGCCAGCCCCTCATGGGCGAAAAAGTGGAGGAAGTCATTCAGACCGTCTGCGGTTCACCATCGGCTCCCACCCCGCTCCCCGTCCGGAACCGGGGCGAGCATAAGGAGTAAGGTTATGGTAACCCCCATGAGAGGTTTACGGGATATCCGCACCCTTACGGGTAAGGTGGCCGGCGCTTCCCACCCGTATAAGGCCTATCTTCGCATCAGCCACATCGAAATGGAAAAGGCCAGGAAAACCAAGGAAAGCGAGGCGGCCCGAGAACTCATCGCCGCCATCGCCGCCCGCATCGAAGAGATCGAAGCTGAAAAGCAGGCCCTGCTGGCGGCCATGGGCGAGAGGGCGGCCGGTGCGCCCCGGCTCCCGGCCGGCCCCCGCCGCAGCACCGGCGGCTTCAAGGTCAGGTATTAAAGCAAAACTGAGGAGATGCCGATGCTTACCCTCAAGAACTCCCAGCAGCTGCGGACCATGCGGCATCTGCAGAGCTTCCGTTCCTGCCCCACCAATACGGGCCGCCCTATGTGGCGGGCGGAACTGGCCCGTATCTATCAGGAGGGCGTGGCTCTGGCCAACCGGGAACTCCGGCGCCGCTGGCTGGCCGAGGCCTGGCGCCACCATTTGCGGGGGTGCCGCTTCCAGGCCCTGATGGGATAAAGATTTGTCCCCGTGCCACCCGGCGCCCGAAACCCCGGGACCAGCCGGCCTTAAGCCCCGCGGCCCCACCGGTTTCCGGCTCCGGGGACGTTGGCTGACAAGGAGAATATGGTGAAAATCAACTGCCTTTCCTGCGGACATAAAGTGGAACTGGATGATGCCTATGATGACTTTGAGGGTCAGATCAGATGCGTCACCTGCGGCGCCATGCTGGAAATCCTGACCGATCAGGGCAAGCTCAAAAAAATCAAGGCCCTCCCCCGTGGCGGCGCCCGGCCCGGCCGCGTGGGCGGGGTGGCGATGACCTGAGCGCCTCATGACGATGAGTCTTTACAGGTAGGTGGGGTATGGCCGCGCGCACCAGCAAGCAGGGCAAATATCTCTATGCGGTAGTCCCCGGTCCCCTGGACCGGACTTTCGATTTTCCCGGTCTGAACGGCCGGGAGGTCTATGCCATCTCCAATGGCCGGCTGGCCGCCATCGTCAGCGACGTTCCCGACGACAAGCTCCGGCCCGAACGTCGCCATCTGGCCGCCCAACAGGAAGTATTGAAACGCCTGCTCCTGGAGATGCCCGGCCTGCTCCCCATGTCCTTCGGCATCATCGCCAACGGCCCCCGGGCCATCCAAAAAATCCTCACCCGGAACCAGGAGGCCTTTATCCGCCAACTCCGGCGGGTGGTCGGCATGGTGGAGATGGGACTGCGGGTCGCCTGGGATGTTCCCAATATCTTCGAATATTTCGTCAATACCCATCCGGAGCTGCAAACCGCCCGGGACCGCTTCCTCGTCCCCCAGCGGAACCCCTCCCAGGAAGACAAAATCGAACTGGGCCGCCTGTTTGATCGCCTTCTCCAGGAAGACCGGGAAAACTACGCCGACGAGGTGGAACGCGTTCTGTCCCGCTCCTGTCGGGAGATCAAGCGCAACAAATGTCGCCAGGAACACGAAGTCATGAACCTGGCCTGCCTGGTGCCCCGACCGGCCCAGGCCGCCTTTGAAGCGGATATCTTTGCCGCCGCCAATCTCTTCGACAACCATTACAGTTTCGACTACAACGGCCCCTGGGCGCCTCATAACTTCGTCACCTTGAACCTGGAGCTCTGAACCGGTCGCTCCCCAAGAGAACGCCATGCTCCTGATCGATGATATCCTGACCTTCCCCATCAAAGGCATTTTCTGGATCTTCCGGGAAATTCATAACGCCGCCCAACAGGAACAGGCCGGCGAAGCGGATCGGATTACCGCCGCCCTGACCGAGCTTTACATGAGTCTGGAAACCGGCCGAATCACCGAAGCCGAATTTGATGCCCGGGAACAGGAACTCTTGGACCGCCTGGAACAGCTCCAGGAGTCCGCCGCCGGCCAGCCGGTAGACCCCGGGAAGCCGGCCCCCGGGGCCAGGCCGAAGTCCAAAACCGGGGGCCGGAAGAAACGCGCTAAACATGCTGCAGCCGCCCCCCATCCTCACCCTTGAGGGGCCGGGGCCGCCCGTGCTTGGCATGAGGTCTTATTCCATATTCCACTACGTACCAGGGGGAACCGCGCGTGGTCAGTTTTTTGGGGAAATCGAATCTGCAACTGCTCCTCTTCGGCGGCAAAGGCGGAGTGGGCAAGACGACCTGCGCCGCCGCCACCGCCTTGCGCCTGGCCCGCGATTACCCTCAGAGGACTTTTCTCCTGGTCTCCACTGACCCGGCCCACTCTCTCTATGACAGCCTGGCCCAGCTCCCTCTCCCTGCCAATCTAACCGTCCAGGAACTCGACGCCCCGGCCCTGCTGGCGGCCTTTCGGGACCTCCATCGGGATAAACTCCGGGAAATCGCCGCCCGGGGGACGTTCCTGGACTACGAGGATATCAACCGGTTCCTGGACCTCTCTCTCCCCGGCCTGGACGAACTCTTGGCCCTCCTGGAAATTTCCCGCTGGGTGCAGGCCGAAAGCTACGACTGCCTCATCGTGGATACCGCCCCCACCGGCCACACTCTGCGGCTCCTCACGGTCCCGGAACTGCTCCGGAACTGGCTGCAGGCTCTCGATGCCTTGCTGGCCAAACACCGCTTCCTGAAAAAACGCTTCCAGGGATCTTATCAGCGGGACGAATTGGACGACTTCCTCCTGGATCTGGCGGCCGCCGCCCGGCGCATGGAGAAACTGCTCCGGGACCCCCATCACTGCCGCTTTGTGCCCATCACCCTGGCCGAGCCCCTGGTCATGGCGGAGACCCTGACCCTCCTGGCCCAACTGCACCGGATGCGGGTCCCCGTCCGGGACCTCGTGGTCAATCGGCTCTATCCCTCCCAGGATTGCCCCGTCTGCCGGGAGAGCCGGCGACGCCAGATGGAAATCCTGGCGGAATGCCGCCGGGATAGTCGGTTGGCCTCTTTCCGGCTCTGGGGGGTCCCCTTTTACCCGGAAGAAATCCGTGGCCCGGCTTTGACCGGCTTCTGGGACGGAGTCCAGCCCCTCCCGGACCTCGCCCCACCTCCGCTGGCCGAGCACCAGGTGCTGCAGCCCCGGGTCGAGGCCCCCCCGGCCTGCCCCTCTGCCGGCACCAGCCTGCTGATTTTTGCCGGTAAGGGCGGGGTGGGCAAAACCACTCTGGCCTGCGCTACCGCCGTCCGCCTGGCCCATGGCTTTCCAGGCAAAAAAGTCTTCCTCTTTTCCGCCGATCCGGCCCACTCCCTGTC
>JBAVUP010000088.1:0-18973 GCA_049696835.1 Desulfobaccales bacterium | reverse complement strand
GGATTATGCTATGGTAGGGGCGGGTTTCAAACCCGCCCCTACGTTTGTATGGGGCCGCGGTAACCGTTATTTTTTGAGAAAGGGAAACATGGGCCGTGTGACATCAGGTTTAGAAATCTTTCTTAAGGACCCCCCCGCCTGGGCGGCGGGGGCCCGCCTGGGGCTCCTGAGCCACGCCGCCGGCGTCGGCCCTGACCTGACCAGCACCCGGGAACTGGTGGCCCGCGGTTTCCCCGGCCGGCTGCAAGTCCTGTTCAGCCCGCAGCATGGCTTCCTGGGGGAAAAACAGGACAACATGATCGCCTCCGCCGATTTTGTCGATCCCGTTCTGCAGCTGCCGGTGGTGAGTCTCTATGGGCCTCGCATGACTCCACCGCCCGAGGCCCTGGACCTGGTGGACGTGATCCTGGTGGACCTCCTGGACGTGGGCACCCGGGTCTACACCTTCGCCGCCACCCTGGCCAAGGTCATGGAGGCCGCGGCGCCCCGGGATAAAAAGGTGGTGGTGCTGGACCGGCCCAACCCCATCGGCGGGAGCGCGGTCGAAGGCAATCTGCTACGGCCCGAGTGGGCCTCCTTCGTGGGGCCGTATCCCCTGCCCATGCGCCACGGCTTCAGCCTGGGGGAATTGGCCCGCTATTATAACCACACCCAGGATATCGGCTGCAACCTGGAAGTGATCCCTGCGGCCGGCTGGCGCCGACGCGATTATTATGACGCCACCGGCCTGCCCTGGGTGCTGCCGTCCCCCAATCTGCCCACCCTGGAGGCCGCCGTCGTCTATCCCGGCCAGGTCCTCCTGGAAGGCACCAACCTCTCCGAAGGCCGCGGCACCACCCGCCCCTTCGAGCTCTGCGGCGCGCCTTTTCTGGAACCCGGACGCCTCATGGAACTTCTCAAGAAATCCGAGCTCCCCGGGGTGATCCTCCGGACCGCCTGCTTTGAGCCGACCTTCCATAAGTGGGCCGGAGAACTGTGCCGAGGTTTTCAGCTCCACGTCACCGACCGGCGGACCTTCAAGCCCTACTCCACCACCCTGACCCTGCTGGCGGCGATCCGGCGACTCTACCCCGACCAGTTCGCCTGGCGCCAGCCCCCCTACGAATACGAGACGGTGCACCTGCCCTTTGACCTGCTCACCGGGGACGCGGCCATCCGCATCGGGCTGGAGCAGGGTCTGAGCGCGGCGGAACTGGAAAGGTCCTGGCAGGAAGAGTTAATCCAGTTTATAGAGGCGCGGCGGGAGTTTTTGATTTACCCGGAATAAGAAAAGTTCAAATTTCTTGGCTCAACCAGCAAAATAACGACTAGGCAACCTTTGGCGTCAGCCGCTCAACCACAATTTCTGCGGCACGCCGGCGCGCCTGCGCCAGATCATAATTCACCTGCATCCGCAGCCAGGTATCCGCCGTGCCGCCGAACGCCTTTTCAAAACGGATCGCCATTTCCGGCGTAACCCCGCTACGCCCGGCAACAATGTTATGAAGCTGTTGCCGCGTGATATGGAGAGCTGCCGCCACTTCCGCCACCGTCAGGCCAAGATCGTCAAGACACTCCTTAACCAGAAGACCGGGATGAACCGGATTCTTCATCTCCATGGCGTTCTCCTTTCCTAATGGTAATCAACCAAATCAAGGTCGAAAGCTTCGCCGCCTGCAAATCGAAAAATAATCCGCCAATTGGCGCGGACGGTAACTGAGAAAAACCCTTGTAATTTTCCTTTAAGCGGGTGCAGACGAAAAGTCGGAATATCCATGGCCTCAATTTCTTGCGTGGCGTGGAGGGTGGAGAGAATCAGCCTTATCCGCGCCACCATATCCGGCGGTACCTTGCTGCCGTCGTCATGCTGAAACAATCGTTGCAAGCCTTTGTGCCGAAAGCTCCGAACCATTGAGTATATTGTAAAATGACAATTTACATTTTACAAGACTTTTTTTCTGATGGGGTATCGGTTTGTCTTTTTTTTAGGGAATTTTGGAAGGGGGAACTCGCGTCCTGTCTATGTGTCGTTTTTAGCAATAGACAAAATAATATATTTTGTCTAATCAGGCTCCGGGTGGTATAGCCCGGAAAACTCTTGGCGTGTGCCCTGGTTCTTGGGAAAGGTACAAAGCTCCCAACGGCCTTAACGCAGGCTGGCGGGCGCGGAGGCCCGCCCCACCGATTTCCCTCTCGTCCCCAAGCAGGAGCTTGGGGACGAGACTCAATTTTCCCTTACAGGGGGCTGGGAGGGGAGTTTGAGGGGAGGGCGGGGGACTCGCGTCCCCCGGTCCTCCCCTCAAAATATCGCCTTCACGGAAACAAGCTCCTGATGGCCGCGGCCAGGGTGTCCACGCCGATCAGTTCCAGGCCGGGGAATTCGCCCAAGTGTGCTTGTTGGCGCCGGGCCAGGAGGGCGCGGGAGAACCCCAATTTCCGGCCTTCTTTGAGGCGCACCTCGGGGGCGCTGACGGCCCGGACTTCGCCGGTGAGGCCCACTTCCCCAAAGATCAGGGTATCGGCGGGCACGGGCCGGTCCAGGAAGGAAGAGGCCAGGGCCAGGGCCACTCCCAGGTCCAGGGCCGGTTCGGACAGGCGCACGCCGCCGGCCACGTTGACGAAGAGGTCCTGGCCGCCCATCCCCAGCCCCACCCGCTTTTCCAGGATGGCCACCAGCAGAGAGACGCGTCCGGGGTCCACCCCCATGCTCTGGCGCCGGGGCAGCGCCAGGGAGGAAGGGGAGACCAGGGCCTGGACCTCCACCAGGATGGGGCGGGAACCCTCCAGGCTGGGCACCACCACGGCGCCGGGGACTTCCAGGGAGCGTTCCGCCATGAAGAGGCCCGAGGGGTTGGTGACTTCTTCCAGACCGGTTTCCCGCATTTCAAAGACCCCCAGTTCGTGGGTGGGCCCGAAGCGGTTCTTGACGGTGCGCAGCAGCCGGAAGGCGTGGCTCCGATCGCCTTCCAGGTAGAGCACGGTGTCCACCAGATGCTCGAGCACCATGGGGCCGGCGATGGCGCCTTCCTTGGTGACGTGGCCGATGAGAAAGGTGGCGACGCCGGTGAGCTTGGCCAGCTGCACCAGGCGGAACGCGGTCTCCCGGACCTGGGTCAGAGAGCCGGGGGCCGCCGGCAGGGTGGCGGTGTACAGCGTTTGGATGGAATCCAGGGCCAGGAAGGCGGGTTGGATTTCTTCCACCAGCTTGATGATGTTTTCCAGGCAGGTTTCCGTGGCCACCAGCAGTGAGGCGGCAGCGATGCCCAGGCGGTCGGCCCGGAGCTTGAGCTGGGTTTCGGACTCTTCGCCGGAGATATAAAGGCCCTTGAGACCCTGGCGGCAGAGCCGATCCAGTACCTGGAGGATCAGGGTGGATTTGCCGATGCCGGGGTCGCCCCCTAAGAGGACCACCGACCCCTGGACCACGCTGCCCCCCAGGGTGCGGTCGAATTCCGTCAGGCCGCTCACCTGACGGGTCTCGGGGGGGGCCTTAAGCTGAATCAAGGGCTGCGGGGCGCCGCGCCGAGGCGGCAGTTGGACCTCGGGCCCCAGGGCGGCGGGGGTCACTTCTTCGGCCATGGAGCTCCAGGTGCCGCAGTCGGGACAACGGCCCAGCCATTTGGGTGCCTGATACACACAGGTCTGACAGATGAACACGGTTTTGCCGGGGCGGGCCGCCATGACTCCTGCTATCCTCCTGAGAAGTTTCCCCGATTTTACCCGAACTCCGGCGCCAGGCCAAGGCAGAATCCGCTCACGGAAAAAAGTAAAGGTATGCGGAATTGTGAAATACCATTTTTATTTAAAATGCAATATGATATACAAAGCTTCTCCATGAGTTAATTCTGCACCGGTTTCTTGCCCCCAGGGGCAACGCCACCAGCGGCTCTTAGCGGTATCTTATGGCATATTCCAACCCCGGCAAGGCCGCACGGCGCGGCCGGTCTACTGCGAACCGGGGGTCCATGGTGGCCGGCACTCTGCTGGACAACCTGAACCGGGGCCTCCGGACCCTGGCCTCCCGGCGGTCACTCCTTATCCTGGGGGAACTGGCGGCCGCTCGGGGCCTGGACGTCTACCTGGTGGGCGGTTCGGTCCGGGAACTGGCCCTGGGGGGCGATTCCCCGGACCTGGATCTGGCGGTCTCGGCCCAGACCCTGGACCTGTCCCAGGCCCTGGCGACGGCCCTGGGCGGCACCTACGTCCTCCTGGACGAAGCGGCGCGGACCGCCCGGGTGGTATGGCAGGAAGAGATCCTGGACCTGGCCGAATTCCGGGCCCCCACCCTGGAAGGGGACCTGAAGGGCCGGGATTTCACCCTCAATGCCCTGGCGGTGGGATTGGCTGGCATCCTGGGCCAGGGGCCGGCGCGGCTCATTGACCCTTGGGGCGGTCTGGAAGATTTGGGCCGGGGTTGGCTGAGGATGGTGGCCCCGGAGAATTTCCGCGAGGATCCCCTGCGGCTCCTCCGGGCCTATCGCTTTGCCGCCACCCACGGGTTTCGGATTACTCCGGAAACCTCGGCCGCCATTCGCCAGACGGCACCGGAATTTTCCCGGGTGGCCGGGGAGCGGGTGCATCAGGAGTTATTCCACCTGCTGGAGGCCCCGGCGGCGTCCCCGGTCCTCGAGGCCATGGCGGCCGATGGGTTGCTGAGCCAGGTGTTTCCGGAACTGGAGGACATGAAGGGGGTGGAGCAGAACGGCTTCCATCACCTGGATGTCTTCGGCCATTCCATGGCGACCGTGGCCTGCCTGGAAAAGGTGCTGGCGGCCCCGGAGGCGTACTTTGGCGAGATGGCGGCGGAGGTGGCCCATTATGCCCGCCTACATTCCAAGACGGCGCTCTTGAAACTGGCTGCCCTGTTTCACGATGCCGGCAAGCCCCAGGTGCAGGCGCGCCGAAGTGACCCGGACCGCTACACCTTCTATTACCATGAAAAGGTGGGGCTGGAGATCTTCAGCCGGGTGGCCGCCAGGCTGCGGTGCAGTCAGGCCGAGACCAAGACGGTGACCCTCCTTATCCAGGTGCACATGCGGCCTTTCTTGTTGCTGCCGGCCTTCCGGGAGCGGGAGCTGAGCTTTCGGGCCCTGGGCCGGCTGGTGCGGGCGGCGCGACCGGAACTGCCCGGCCTCTTCGCCCTGGCCATGGCTGACAGCCTGGCGGGACAGGGCGCGCTCAAACCCCCGGATTCCGAGGCGGTGCTGGCCGATCTGGCGGATGCGGCCCACCGGTTCCTGAAAGAGCGCCTGGAGCCGCAAGAACGCCATCCCAAACTGCTCAGCGGTCATGATCTGATCCGGTTGGGTCTGACGCCGGGCCCCCGGTTCCGGCAACTGCTCACCGCCATCGAAGAAGCTCAATGGGAGGGCATGATCCGGACCCGGGAGGAAGCCCTGGAGATGGTCCAGCGGTTGCGGTAGCTCAGGGATAAAATTGTTTTTTTTATGCTTTTCTCATCACATATCCTTGACTTTTTTAAATAACCCTACTATTAAAGGAAAAATAACTACTTTAGATTTGAAGTAAACTGGAGATTAGAATATGGAGATCATGTCCCCGGACCCAGGCAATCGGGAAACCCAAACGGGCACGTTAATCAGGCTTCGGGGACTCTATCCCTCCCTGAAAACCGCCCTGCAGAAGGTAGCCGACGTCATCCTCAAACAACCGGAAATGGCCATCTACGCCTCGGTGAACGAGGTCGCGGCCGTGGCCCACGTCAGTGAAGCTACGGTGATGCGTTTCTGTCGCATCCTGGGCTTCAAGGGTTTCCAGGATTTCAAGATCGCCCTGGCCCGGGAGATGGTGATCCCGTCACCACGCTTCCGTGAAGAGGCACCCGGCGAAGGCGACGGCGCGATGGTTCGCAAGGTGTTTCAAATCAACAGCGCCGCCTTACAGGATACCCTGGAGATCCTGGAGATCGAGGCCATGCATACCGCGGCTGAGATCCTCATCAACGCCCCTCAGGTCATGGTTATTGGGGTGAGCGGCTCCGGTCCGGCGGTGACTTACGCCGGCAACCGCTTTCTGCTATTGGGTATCAAGGCTTTCATGTACACCGACTTCTACCTGATGTTGATGGCCTCGTCCCTCCTGTCTTCGGGCGACGCGCTGCTGGCCATCTCCAACTCGGGCACCACCCGGGAAATCATCGAGACGGTGCGGGTGGCCAAAGAGAAAGACGCCCAGGTCATCTGCATCACCAATAATTCCCTGTCGCCCCTGGCCCGGATCTGCGAGCCGGCCCTGGTGACGGCTTCTCGGGAGATGAGCCTGCCCGAGGAGGCCGTGGCCTCGCTGGTCTGTCAGATATCGATCCTTGACGCCCTGTCGGCCATGATCTTGCAGGCCCGCAGCTCCCAGTCCCAGGAGACCCTGGACAAGATGGAGAAGGCTATGGTCAAGGTGGGGGTGATGCGTGAACCCACCAAATAATCTGGCCCGGGGGCTGGCAGCCGTGGCAGGCTGAGGTTCAGCGCCAGGGACAGCCATGTCAGCCCAGCAGCAGTTGAAGCAGGACATCGTGCGCATCTGCCGGATGCTGCACCGCAAGAATTACCTCGCCGCTACCGACGGCAATGTCAGTGTGCGCCTGGGTGACCGGGTGCTCGTCACCCCCAGCGGGGTGCACAAGGGACTCATGGAGCCGGACCAGGTGATCACCGTGGACCTGGAAGGGTCCGTGATCGCCGGGGCCGGCAAACCCTCCTCCGAAATCCAGATGCATCTTTTGGCCTACCGCCTGCGGCCTGACGTGCACGCCGTGGTCCACGCCCATCTGCCCTACGCCACCAGTTGCACCCTGGCGGGGATCTCCTTGCTGGAACCCATCCTGCCGGAGGTGGTGATTACTCTGGGGGAGATTCCCACCGCGCCCTATGCCACCCCCGGCACCGCGGAAGTGCCGGCGGCCATCCGGGATTTCATCCGGGAATTTGACGCCATCCTCTTATCCCGCCACGGCGCCATGACGGTGGGGCGGGACGTGACCGACGCCTACAACAAGATGGAGAAGCTGGAACACACCGCCCGGGTGGTCCTGGCGGCGCGCCTCCAGGGACCGGTGCCGCCCCTGCCCGCGGCGGAAGTGGAGAAACTGCGGCGCCTGGGGGAAAAGTATAGAGGCGGGGGGTGAATTTGGGGATCTTAGAATAAGATGCTGTATGGTCTGAAAGTTTTAATTTTAGGTGACCTTAATACCTTAAAGACTCAATAAATATGATTGCTCCTGAACTTCGCGATTTATGGACACCAACTGGCCTGATACTCGGGTTCCAAGTCACACTGTTCAAGTGGAGAATAGAACGGGAAGCAGAGGTTGGAGATAAGGACGACATAACGTGGCTCGTCCCCGCAGATTATATAGGTATTTTGGGGATGCTTTCATTTGTGTTTGGTGTAATTTTGCTTCCATTGTCTGGACTTGTTTCAGTTGGTGTAGCGAGCGCGGCATTTGCCTTCGGTGCGCTATTCTTCGTCGGACAGGCTCTCGGCTTAGCAGGGCATTACCAACTTTTTAACCCCAGAAAGGCCCGAGAGTTTGTTTGGTTTCCCACTCAGGAAAGGGTGGTCGTGGGCATCACCACAATAATTAGCCTTGTCTATCTCATCGTGCTTCTCAGGACGTAACAATAGATTCTCTCCTCGTTGCCAAGTTAGACTTTGGAACCCCAATATGGCCCAAGCTTTACTTAGGCAAACTAATTACTGAAGGCGCTTTCTGAATAAGATAATATTCCTTTGCAAAGCAAAACTTTACAATCAATTGAGTTCCTAAGCACAGCTTGGGAACCAGAATAATGACAATATTTTTTGAAGAGATTGGTTTCGTCAGGGCTTACAATGACTAAAGCAAGAAAATGAAATGAATTATGAGCAAATCATACGATATAATCAATCTTTTACTTTCGGTGGGATTGGGATTCCTTTCTATTTTTATAGGAATGTTCATTTCCTTCATACCTAACCTGCTTTTTGCAGGTCTTTACCAAATAATAATGAAAATAAAACCCCTTGGTGAAGTTAGAGATTTAGCTATAGCAGAAACTGATGAAATAAGGCGTATGGAGATTATGGCCTATTACTATAGGCATTTGACAAATTCAACATATATTATTAGGTTCTCAGCGGGGCTAACAATTGGTTTGTTGCACAGCATTATGTATAAATATGGTCTTAATATTTATATATTGGTTGCTATCTTTTTTATATTCTTAATTTTCATGGCAGATAAGAAGGTGTGGATAGGACAGGATTATACCCTATATGAATTAAGTGCCATTAATCCTAATATATTAATAAAGCTAAAGTTTGCAAACTTATTAGGTTATATTTCCATATTTTATTTACTTGAGATGATATGATTTAAAGGTTTGTAAAGGTTTGGGGAGTGGTTTTGATAGATGGTTTACTACGGCTCCAACACCACCTTCAACGATTCCTTGGCCTCCGCCACAATTTTGAAGCCTTCTTGAATCTGGGCCAACGGCAGTGTCTGGGTGATGGTGTCTTTGACGTTAATCGTTTTATCGGCAATGAGTTTCAGCGCGGCTGCCAGATCGGCCGGGGCGGCGCCGTAGGATGAAGTCACCGTGAGTTCGTTGCGCCAGAAGTCGGGGACGGGAATGGCGATATCCCGGTTGGGGATGGCAAAAAAGAGAATAACGCCCTTCTTGTCTATGCAGCGGAACGCCTGGTCCACCGCGGCGTAAGCCCCGGTGCAGACGATGACCCGCTCCGCCTGGAGATCGACGTCCTGCGCGGCATTGATCACCACGTCGGCGCCAAACTCCTGGGCTTTCTGTAAGCGGTACACATTGATGTCGGTGGCCACCACCCGGGCGCCGGTCAACTTGGCCAATTGAATATTCAGGATGCCGGAGACCCCGCAGCCCAGGATCAACACCGTGTGGTGTTCCCGGATATCAATCAGCCCGAGGCCCCTGACCCCGCACGCCAGGGGTTCGATCATGGTGCCTTCGGCATAGGACACCTGATCCGGCAAGACATATATCCCATAATCCACATTAATCTTGGGCACCCGGACAAATTCACTGTAGCCGCCGGGATCATAATTGCCTGAATGCAAGGTGTCGCAGGCCGTCTGATGGTCTTCCCGGCAATATTTGCAGTCGTTACACGGCACGTGATGGCTGACGAACACTCTCTGGCCGGGGTGGTATCGGTCGGATTGGGACTCCACGATGTCGCCGGCGATCTCGTGGCCGAGAATCCGGGGAGCCTTTTTGATCCGGTACCATTCCATCACATCGGTGCCGCAAATGCCGCTGGCCCGCACCTTAACCAAAATCTCCCCCGGCCCGATTTGCGGGATGGGGATGTCCTCCAGTCGAATATCGTTATTGTTGTAGTATTTGGCGACCAGCATAGGTTAAAAGAAGTTCAAAGTTCAAGGTTCAAAGTTAAAAGTTAAAAGCATCTCCCTTCCGAACCTTGAACTTGGAACTTTATTTATTTTCTTTGGTCTTCTTGAAGATCTCGTGAGCCTGCTTGACGGAAGCCTGGTCATGCACAATGGCCCTTAAGGCTTTCGCCATGGCCACCGGATGAGCACACTGCCAGACATTTCTCCCCAGGTTGATCCCCACCGCCCCCTTGGCGATCCCGTCATGCACAAATTCCAGGACCTCCAGGTCGGTCTCACACTTGGGCCCACCGGCCATAATCACCGGCACCGGACAGCCGTTCACCACCTTGTCAAAATGTTCCTCACACCAATACGTCTTGACCACTTTGGCGCCCAGCTCGGCGGCGATGCGACAGCTTAACGCCAGATAACGATACTCACGTTTGTCCAGCTCCCGGCCTACGGCGGTAACCGCCATCACCGGGAAGCCATAAGGTTCGCACTGATTGACCAGGGTGGCCAGATTCTTGAGCGTTTCCTTTTCATAATCACTGCCGATAAAGACCGAGATCCCCACGGCCGCGGCGTTCAAGCGGATAATTTCTTCAATCGAGGTGGTGAGTTCCTCATTCGCCAAATCCTTGCCCACCATGCTCGTACAGCCGGATACTCTTAGCACAATCGGTTTACTGCTGATGGGGTCGATCGCCGACCGCAATACCCCCCGGGTGCAGAAGAGCGCATCCACATAAGGCAGCAGCGGTTTGATCGTCTCGCCCGGCTTCTCCAGATTTCTGGTCGGCCCTTGAAAATAACCATGATCAATCGGCATGAAAAAACATTTGCCCTTGGGCATCAGTTGGCTTAAGCGATTTTGCATTCCCCAATCCATGTGCATATCTCCTATTTCTTGAACATTATTAATCTCATTTCCTCAAAGTGTCATTCTGAACGTAGCGCAGAATCTTGCATTTTCAAGCACAGTTCGTCCCAGGCCTGCTCCAGGAGCCTGGTCACTTCGGCTTCCTCGAGCCGCCGATCCCAATAATAGAGCGAATAATCTTTGCATGGAATTTTCCAGTGGGGAGAAAAGATAGGGGCGCCGGCTGGCCGGCGCCCCGGTTTGACCGTTAGTTTATCCTACTTTTTCTTTTCTTGGAAGTACTTGCAATCCTTGGGAGCCGTGAAGCCCCCGGGGCGCGCTTCCTTGAAAATGCCCAGCAGGAAAGGATATTCAATGGCCCGGCAGTGTCCGAAGCACACTTTGGAAATCTGCGGGTCGAAGGTCTGTTTAAAATTCTTGCAATCATCGCACAGAATCGCTGGACTGCTTGTTGCGGCATTCATGCAGGAAGGTGCCGCCGCAGAGGTCCCCGTTGACGTTATCTTTAAACATGTAGCGCTTGCGACCGAAGGCTACCAGCTTCCGCAGAGGAGAGCCGCCGGGGGGGTCCACCATGATCAAGTTGGGGGTGTTTTACCCCTACGGCGGCGGGCGCCGGAAAGGCTGGACAGGCGGAAAGAAAATCTGTTACGATCCCTCTTACAATTTCAGTATAATATTATGATGCTCTGGGACGATGCTCCGAACATATTGATAAGCGCCCCTCCCGGCAACAAATCTGAAACCCTGAAGGAGTCTCAACTTTGGTGGATCAACCTCCAAAATCTACACACAACTGGTTTGAACAAAACCCCAAGAAAACCATCGCCTTATTTCTCTTTGTGTTTCTCCTGGCCGCCACCTATGGGGCCGAAAAGCTCCTGGCCTACATCAATCATGCCCATAACCTGGTGCTTTTCACGGAGCGGCGCTATATCAATTTAAGGGAAGTCCTGCCCCGGGTCGACACGGTGGTTATCCCTGCGGACAAGACCGTGCGGATCAGCGACGGCCTGGTGCAAAAACCCTACCGAGTCAGAGCCGACGCCAACGGCTTCATACTGCCCTATAACCACTATGCCAAGCCGGACCTCACCTTGGTTTTCCTGGGCGGGTCCACCGTCGCCTGCATTTACGTAGACGAAGACCAGCGCTACCCCTACCTGGTGGGTCAGCTCCTGGAACAGAAGACCGGCAAAAAGATCACCTCCATGAACGCAGGATTCGGGGGCAACAATTCTTTGCATTCCCTGGATATTCTCTTGAACAAGGTTATTCCCCTCAAGCCTGGCGTCGTGGTCATGATGCACAACATCAATGACCTGGTAGCCCTGATTTATGACCGCACCTATTGGGGCAAGAATCCCACCCGGAAGCCCATCGTCGATTTTTATTTTTATAAAAATCTCACCGGCCTGAAGGCCCTCTCCACCCTGGCCCGGGATATGTATATTCCCAACCTCCACGCCGCCATCCGCATTCTGAGCCATAAGATCTTCGGGAAAAAGGTGAAGGAATCGGACGACGAATTTGCCTACATCCGGGGCAAGAAGCTCACGGTGGACCAGGCCGCCATCATCAATGAGTTCAAGATGAACCTGCAAACCTTCATCGCTATCTGCCGGGCCCGGAAAATCACGCCGGTTCTTATGACCCAATTCAACCGCCTCAAAGCCGATCCCGACTCCAAGGTCCTCAAGGCCATGCAGGGCTTCCAATCGGATTCCAAGATTCCCGTGAGCGAGTTCATCGATCTTTACGCCAAATTCAACGAAGCCATCCGGGAAGTGGGGAAGGCCAATGGCGTCCTGGTGATCGATCTGGCCGCCCTGATCCCCCAGGATAAACAATACATGTACGACGAGGTGCATCTCAACGACCAGGGGTCGCAGTTGGCGGCCCAACTCATCAGCGACCGCCTCCGGTCTTTGGTGGTCAGGTGAAGGGCTTGACGAGCAAATTTAGCTACTTTACAAAAAAAGGACAAACCTTATCCTAACTAATATGAATACAGGCAGATTTACGGGATATCTTTGGAGGCTTGCAAGATGGAAATATTCCGGAAGATCACCTTATTAATCGTATTATCCCTGGCGCTGGAGGCCTTGCCTCCACAGTCGTGGGCTGCCTTCCTAAAGTCGGGTAAACCGGCTCCGAACTTTCTCGTGGAATCGGGGGACAACCAAAAACTGTCCCTGGATATGGTTCGGGGCAAAGTGATCGTTCTCTTCTATGAATCCAGGCATGTCATCAAGAAAAATCATGACCTGAAGGAGGAATTAACCCGGCTTTACCAGGCTCAACCGGCAAACCTCAAAAAGGAGGTTTTCCGGCTGGTGGTGATTGATTGTTCGACATCAACCTGGCCCACCGCGCCCATCTGGAAAAGTAGGCTCAGGGAGCACTCGCGGAAAGAAGGATTCACGATTTATGGAGATTGGAACAGGAAGATGTTTACGGACTACCACATGAAAGCAGAGGAGAGTAATTTCCTCATCATCGACAAGCAAGGCAATATCCGGTATGCGGCCACCGGCAAAATAGCCCCTGGCCAATTTGAGAAAATCAAAGAGTTTTTATTAAATCTGGTTCAGGCAAACCGCTAAAGGCAGTTTTTGATTTACGAGGAATTAGTGAAGAAGAAATTTGGAGGAAGAGGCAAAAGAGAGACGTCAGGGATCAGGGGTCAGTTTTTTTCTGGCCCCTGATAACGCGGCTCCCACCAATCTTGAATCAATTTAACCACCTCGGCTACCTCGATAGCTTCCATGCACTTGTTCTGAGGGCATTTCTTCAGCAGGCAAGGGTCCAATTCGCAGACCTCTGCCCGCTTGTGCAGCGCCATGCCCCAGTCCACGCCGTAAGGCCCCACCCGCCGGGGGTCGTCGGCGCCCAGCAGGCCGATGGTGGGCACGCCCAGGGCCAGGCCCAGGTGCAGGGGGCCGCTGTCGTTGGCCACCAGGAGGCGGGCGTGGGAGAGCAGCGCGGCCACCGTCAAGAGGGGGTAGCGGCCCCCGGTGACCAGGGCGGGCCCGGCGAGTTGCGCGGCGATGGCCTCGGCCTGGGGTCGGTCGCCGCTGCCGCTCATGATCAGCAGCGGCGCCTGGTAGGTCTCGTACAAAAAATTTCCCAGCTCGACGAACGACGCCGCCGGCCACCACTTGTAGGGGTCGGAGCCGGTGGGGTGGAAGGCCATCAATAAAGGCGGCACCCGGCCGAAATTGGTTGTCAGGATGGCCGCGGCCCGCTCCAGTTCTTCCGGGGGAAGAAAGAGGTCCATGCGCTTATCCGTCGTGTCGGCCCCCAAAAGGCGCACGTAATCCAGGCGACGCTCGATGGCGTGCTCATGGGGGTCCGTGGGCGCCACCGTCGCCGCATACGCAAAAGACAAAGGGCTGCGGGCCGAACCGATGAGGTATGGAGCCCCCGAGAGATAGGCCAGCAGGGTGGCCTCGGGGTCGTTGCCGTGGAGGATGATGGCCAGGTTGTAGTTCCGCCGGCGCAGGTCCCGCACCAAGCTAAGGAGCCGCCGGTTGCGGCCGGGATAAGTAAAAATCTGCGCCACATAGGGGTTGTGGGCCAGGAGGGCCCCGAACACCCGATGGGCCAGGACCTCCAGTTCCCAGGCCGGGTAGCGTTCCTTCAAGGCCCGGATGGCCGGGGTGGAAAACAGGGTGTCCCCCAGGGCGGTGTTGCTGATGATGAGGACCCGCCGAACCTTTTCAGGGTCGAGATCGGTCAGAGGCCGGGGTGGCCGCCTCCTGACCCGGCGGGCCAGATAGAAGCGGGCGAGTTTCAGTAAGATTTTATGCATAAGATCGGTAGCCAGAAAAGAAACGGTGCGCGGTGCGCACCCTACATTTTCCTGAATTCCAAGACCTCATCGTAGAAGGCTTCCAGGGTGGCGGCAATCCGCTCCCAGGAAAACTCGGCGATCACCCGGTCACGGCCCGCGGTTCCCAATTTCAGTCTTAAATGCTGATCGCCAAGCAGCATAAGGATTTTCTCCGCCAGGGCGGCCACGTCATCCTGCTGCGTGAGGAGCAGGCCGTTGACGCCGTCCCGCACCACTTCGGGGATCCCGCCCCTACGGGTGGCGATGATGGGAAGCCCCGCGGCCGCGGCCTCCAGGAACACCAGGCCCAGCCCCTCCTCGATCTGGGACGGACCCACAAAGATGTCCCCCAATAGATAGGCACGGGGCATCTGATCCGGCGGGATAAAGCCGGTGAGCACCACTTTTCCCGGGGCCCGCGCCAGGTCCCGGCGCAATTGCGCCAGAAACGGGGTCTCCCGCATGGTGCGGCCCTTGCCGTATTCGGTGCCGCCCACCAGCACCAGCACCGTTTGGGGCACGGCCTGCCAGACGCGCTCCATGGCGGCCAGCAGCAGATGGACGCCCTTGGCCTCCCTTAGTTTGCCGGCGAACAGGACCGTGGGTTCAGCCTCAAGGCTGTACCGGCGCCGCGCCGCCCTGACCGCGGCCTCATCGTCCCCGCGACCGGCAAAGGCCGCGGCGTCCACGCCGTTATAGATGACCCGGAAGAGTCCCGCGCCCAGCCCCAGGCGGGCTCGTTCCCGGTCCAGCACGAAGCGGCTGCAGGCGGCAAAGCCAGCCACCGGTATGGGGGTGCCGGGAAGGGGTCTCTCTCGTTTTCCCAAGGAATTGTAGAGGTTATGCATGTGCAGGATCATGGGGGTCTTCCCGGCAAGATGGCTTTTAAGAAAGAGAGCCAGGAGAGGCCGATTGTGGACGTGGACGAGGTCGGGTTTGACCTGGGAGATAATCTCGGCCACTTTCCCATCATAAAACGGAAATACCCGGCGGTAACGCTTGTACAACCATTGGCGCCAGCCTTCCAGAGGAATGCGAAAATACTCCACCTGACCGCGCCGTTCCCGAAGGGGCACCTCGGGATCACCCACCCCGATGACCACCGGACGCCAGGTTGTGAGGCGGTCCGCCACTTTCTCAATGAACAGTTCCGCCGCCCCACCCCGGATAGGCGGGATGGGGTAGAGATCCGGTCCGATCAGGGCTACGGTGGGCATTTGGGGTTTTGGGTTTAGGGTTTTAGGTTTTGGAAAAGGGAAAATCCGGTCATTGCCGGTAGCTTTGGTTATTTTTTTAGCAGTATAACAGAAATTTCATCTGGTTCCCAAGCTGAGCCTGGGAACCACTGGACGTTCCCAAGTTAGGCTTGGGGACAAGGGGAATGGGGGCCAAAAATAAGAAACTGAAAAAAATCCCAAAGATTTCGGGGTATGAGATCAATTTAGCCGGGGATAAGCGTTATTCTCATAAATTTCTTGACACTTGCCCCAGACTTTGTAATATGCTTCACATGGTTTTGCTCCGGGGGAAGGACAAAAAGACCGTTAGAATTACAAATATCTGAAGGAGGTAGCAGTAGATGGGTAAAATTCCGGCTGATTATTTGCCCCCCAAAGAACTGTGGGCCCATTATACGGTGCCCGAGGAATTTAAGCAGTATGCGTCAGGATCGTGGAATATCGCGGAAGAATTTCTGGACAAGCATGTGAAAGCGGGCCGGGGAGACAACGTCGCCGTCCTGTTCGGCGACCAGAAGATCACCTATAAAGAACTCCTGGCCATGGCCAACAAGTTCGCCAACGTCCTCACCAAGCTGGGCGTCGAGGCCCAGGACCGGGTGGGCATCCGCCTGACCAACATGCCCGAAGCCATCGCCATCAACTTCGGCATCCAGAAATGCGGCGCCATCCCGGTACCGATCTCTCCCTTATGGGCCAAGGAAGAAGTGGCCTTCGTGCTCAACAATGCCGAATTCACGGCCTTTGCGGTGAGCTTCCCCTTGATGGCCGCGGTGGAAGCCGCCAAACCCGAATTCGAGTTCCCCACCAAGATTATCGTAGTGGGCGGCAAACCCGAAGACGCGGAAGCCAAGGGCTTCTTCTCCTTCGCCAAAGAGATGGCTGCCGCCTCGGACCAGTTCAGCAACGTCAAACTGGGCGCCGAGGACATCGGCGCCATCCTGTTCACCTCCGGCACCACCGGGCAGCCCAAGGGCTGCGTGCACTTCGTTAAAGAGGTGTTGATCGAGTCCAACCTGGTGAACAAGTACGTGTGGAAACTGGCTCCCGGCGAGGTGCTGGGCGGCTCGGCCCCGGTGTCCTTCGCGGCGGGCTACGGTACCTTCTGCATTATCCCCTTTGCCGGGGGCGGCGCCATTTCGCTCTTGCCCAAGTTCACCCCGGACGACATGATGAACACCATCGTCAAACACAAGGTGACGGTGGTTACGGGTCTACCCACCGCGTACCGTAAATTGCTGGAAATGCCCAACTTCAATGACTACGACGTCAGCAGCGTGCGCATGTACACCACCGGCGGCGACGCCCTGACCGGCAAGACCCTGGCCATGTGGCAGGCCAAGACCGGCAAGCCCATCTGGGAAGGCCTGGGCGGCACCGAGATGATGCACCTGGTGACCTCCAACACGATTGGCGGCATTCCCGTGGCCGATTCCATCGGCAGGGCGCTCCCCGGCTTTGAGATCAAGGTCGTGCGGGAAGACGGCACCACCGCAGGCCCCGGCGAAGTGGGCAGTATGCTGATCAAGGGCCCCACCGCCACCCTGTACTGGAAGCCCTACATCCAGGACAACAAGCTCCTGAAGACCATGAAGAAGGGCATCAAGGACGGCTACAACATGATGGGCGACGCCGTCATGATGGACAAAGATGGCTTCATCTTCTTCCAGGCCCGGGAAGACGACATGATCAAGTCTTCCGGCTTCCGGCTGGCCCCCACCGAGATCGAAGACGCCATCATACGGCATAAGGCGGTGCGGGATGACGCAGTAGTGGGCATCCCCGACGAGGTCCTGGGCCAGAAAGTCGTGGCCATGGTGGAACTGGAAGGCGGCCATACCGCCTCTCAGGAGTTGGCCAGCGACATCATCAAATCCTGCCTGGACGTGCTGGGCATGTACAAGCTGCCCCGGGAAGTGGTGTTTATGACGTCCATCCCCCGGACGCCCACCGGCAAGATCCTCAAGAAGGTGCTGCGGAAGGACTATCCGGAAATGGTCGATAAGTACGTCCCCAAGGTAAAGTAAGCCACACCTCTCTCCGGGGGCGAAAACGCCCCTGGAGCCCGCTATATCTAAATGCCCGGCCCTGACCGGGCATTTTTCTTTTGCTTTTGCGGGCCTGTATGATTTAATATACCGGGTTTGTGAAAAGGAGGACAAAGCATTGCCTAATGTAGTGGTGGTGGGCACCCAGTGGGGTGACGAAGGCAAGGGGAAGGTCGTCGACCTCTTGGGGCGTCAGGCTCAAATGGTGGTGCGTTTTCAAGGCGGCAACAACGCCGGCCACACCCTGGTGGTGGGCGGCGAAAAGTTTATCTTTCATCTGGTCCCGTCGGGCATCCTGCACCCCGGCACCCAGTGCTGCATCGGCAACGGCGTAGTCCTGGACCCCGAGGTCTTGCTGATGGAGATGGACCGGCTCACGGGCCGGGGCTTTGCCGTGGGGCCGGAGAATCTGCGGATCAGCGAGCGCACCCAGGTGATCATGCCTTATCACCAGCGGATCGATATCGCCCGGGAAGAAAAGCAGGGCGCCGGCAAGATCGGCACCACCGGCCGGGGCATCGGCCCCTGCTACGAAGACAAGGTGGGCCGCCGCGGCATTAGGGTGGCGGACCTGGTGGACCCCGAGGCCCTGAAGGCCAAACTGGCCGAGGTCCTGCCCGAAAAGAATTTCTGTCTGGAAAAATTCCTGGGGGCCCAGCCCTTCACCGTAGAAGAGATTTTGTCGAAATACTCCGAGATGGGGGCGCGCCTGAAACCTTTGGTGGCCAACGTCTCGCTCCTCATTGACCAGGCGGTGAAACAGGGCAAGAATGTCCTCTTTGAGGGCGCCCAGGGCACCCACCTGGATATCGATCACGGCACCTACCCGTACGTCACCTCTTCCAATCCGGTGGCCGGCGGGGCCTGCACCGGCGCCGGCGTGGGGCCCGGCCAGTTGCACCACGTGCTGGGGATCGTCAAGGCCTACACCACCCGGGTGGGGGGCGGCCCCTTCCCCACCGAGTGTCTGGATGCCATCGGCGACCACCTGGTGGAATGCGGGGTGGAATTCGGTTCCACCACCGGCCGCCGGCGGCGCTGCGGCTGGCTGGACGCCGTGGTGTTGCGCGACTCGGCCCGGCTCAACGGCCTCACCGGGCTGGCCATCACCAAGCTGGACGTCCTCACCACCGTGGACCCGGTGAAGATCTGCGTGGCCTACGACGTGGACGGGGTGCGGCGGGACAGCATGCCGCCCACCATCAAGGAGCTGGAGCGCTGCCGGCCGGTATTCGAAGAATTGCCGGGCTGGCAGGAAGATATCCGGGGGGTGCGGCGTTTCGAGGATTTTCCCGCGGCCACCAAGAAATATTTGCAGCGCCTGGAAGAGCTGGTGGGCGTGCCCATTCAAATCGTCTCGGTAGGCCCCGACCGGGAAGAGACCATTGTGGTGCAGAATCCCTTCGGTTAATCGGGAGGCCGGATAGAAAGGCACCACCGAGGGCGGCGGTGCCGCACTTTACAGGCTGTTAAATTTTTTGACAGGAAAATTTCACCGCGCCGGGCCCCTGAACCGAAGCTGTGGCGAAAATTATTTATTAAAACCGCTATTTGACCCTAGCCATTATTCTTCCCTCACTGGCATGATCGATGCTCCTTTCGCAGACAATAATCCAG
>JBAVUP010000087.1:0-4124 GCA_049696835.1 Desulfobaccales bacterium | reverse complement strand
GCCCTGATCGCCGGCGACGTCCGGACTTCTGGGGGTCGAGGCGGGCAACAACAACTCCAGCAAACGCTCCTCCACCGCCTCGGCGGCCTTGGCCTGGACGTTTTGCCGCTCTTCGGCCTTCACCATGTTCACCGCCAGTTCCATCAGGTCCCGGACCATGGACTCCACGTCCCGGCCGACGTAGCCTACTTCGGTGAACTTGGTGGCCTCGATCTTCAGAAATGGCGACTGGGCCAGCTTGGCCAATCTCCGGGCGATCTCGGTCTTGCCCACCCCGGTGGGGCCGATCATGATGATGTTCTTGGGCGCGATCTCATCCCGCAGGGCCTCGGGGACCTGCTGGCGCCGCCAACGGTTGCGCAGGGCGATGGCCACCGATTTTTTGGCGTCCGTTTGCCCGACGATATATTTGTCCAACTCCGCCACGGTCTCCCGGGGGGTCAGGTGATCCCCGGAGACGGGGAGGTATCGCATCAATTCCATGGTTACCTGCCTTTGAAAGAAGCTTTCAGCTATCAGCTATCAGCTATCAGCAAATGAAAATAAAAATGTAGGGTGGGCATTGCCCACCATTTCATTTATTATTGGCGGGCAATGCCCACCCTACATTTCATTTATTTATGGCGAACTGAATCTCCCGCGTATTCTGTACCACTTTAGAGGCCTGCAAGATTTCCAGCCGGACCAGACCGCCATCGTAGCCGAAGTCGGCAATGACACCCGGACGCACCTCATCGCTTTCCTTGATGCGCTCCGGTCGCAGCGTGATGGTGAGCGAATCGGTTTCAGGGTCGTAAATGATTTTCATCGTTAAAATGTAGGGTGGGCACGGCCCACCATTCCTTGTTTAGTCAAGTTCTGAAAATAATATGGGCGCATTAAGACCATATCGTTTCGTTATACGTTTCAACAATTCTAAAAACCAACCCGGAGAGCCCGGTGCAACATAAATTGATTCAATTAATTTATCCAAGTCGACTTTGATATAGAGTCCGGGACGAAATGGGTCGAATCCGCCAGGCCCTTTCTTTTGAATTTCGGAAGCCGCGCTGCCATCCGGATTAAAACGGCTCATGGTAATATCGTTCATTGCACAAACCCTTAGCTCACATTCATCTTCGAACTTTCTATCCCTTTTTAAAAACGCCCTTTTCATTGCCTGACTACCATGATAAATAGTCATATCGTTAGTTTTAAAATCAATATATTCTACAACTCCAATCCATAAGTGATTGGGGTCGCCATAGAGACTTCTTCGGAGCCTTCCGATAGTAGAACGAATAGCAATCCCAAATTCATTTCTTGCATACTCCTTCCACATATATAAAGATTCATTTTCTCCAAGTGACCAACAATTAACTACTAATACACATCTACCATCGGCTACATTTCTGTCGGTAGAATCTAAAAGTTGCTTTTGGTGATCAGGATTTGGAAAAGTGCTAAACCATTTTCTCGAATCCTCTATCATAGTTAGCCGAGTTTTTTGGGGAAGGGTTCCTTCAAATTGATCTTCCAAAGCTCCTAATCGGGAAAACCATAGAGCACCCATCTCTATCAAAGAAACCATTTTGGGAAAATCAATATATCTCCTTATAGTTATATTAAGTTTGGCTTGTTCTCTATGATTTTCGGGAATTTTATTTGTCATTTATTAATCGTTTTATCAGCTTTTCTTACAATTCCTCAATGACAATCTCGTCATTGGTATATACGCACAGCGACGCGGCGATAGTCATGGCCTCCTGGCAGATTTGGGCGGCGGACAGATTCGTGTGGGCCAGCAGGGCCCGGGCCGCGGCCAGGGCATAAGGCCCGCCGGAGCCGATGGCCATCACCCCTTCGTCGGGCTCGATGACATCCCCGGTGCCGGACACCAGAAACGCCCCGGTGCCGTCCACCGCCAGCAGCAGGGCCTCCAGCCGCCGCAGAATCTTGTCGGTGCGCCAGTCCTTGGCCAGCTCCACCACCGACCGGGTCAGGTTCCCCTGGTGCTTATCCAGCTTGGTCTCCAGGCGCTCGAACAGGGTGAGGGCGTCGGCCGCGGACCCGGCGAAACCCACGATGATCTTGCCGTGGTAAAGCTTCCGGACCTTTTTGGCATGGTGCTTCATCACCATGTCCCCCAGGGTCACCTGGCCGTCCCCGGCCACCGCCACCTGGTCGCCCCGGCGCACCATGAGGATGGTGGTGCCGCGGAATTTTTTATTGTCCATCAAGAAAACCTCACGCAAGGCCGCCAAGCCGCTAAGAATAATGCGGAACAGCTTTGCTGCAAGCTGACCGCTCATAGCTGGAAGCTATTTTTATCGTTCCCAAGCCCAGCTTGGGAACCAGGTATTAAAAGGTCAGAACTTTATCCGCTTCTTTGACCAGGTGGTACAAATCGTCCATCCAGGCAATGGGGCAGGTGCCGGAGCCCACCAAACCATGGGCTTTCAGGCACACCCCTCAGACGTAAAAATCACCTGCAAACTTGTCTATCTCCCCCATGACGTTGAACTGCTCGGAGCCCCGCTGTTCAAAGGTCACCCCTTGGCCCAGCATGAAGACGCTGACTTCATCGCCCTGCTGGTGGGCGACGTTGGCCAGGCGCATGGCGTTGTATATGGTTTCGCCTGCATCGCTGGCAATGATCATGAGGAGCTTCATATCAACCTCCTTGGACTATGCTGATCCTGGTGAAGCGCGGGGCTGGCCAGTGGTTCATTTTTTTCTCGTTCCCAAGCCGGGCTTGGGAACCAGATAATATCCAGGGCTCAATGCTCGTCGGGCTCATAACCCGAAGGTCATCCCAACCATTTGTCGTAGGGTGTCCCCTGCGCACCAATGGCGGGCACAGAGGCCCGCCCTACCAATCCTTTTCGCCCTTTCGCCCTACTTACTCCGGGGATGGGCCTTATCATACTCTTCCATCAAGTAATCCAGGTTCAGATGCAGATACCGCTGCGTGCTGGAGATGGAGGCATGCCCCAGCAATTCCTGGACCGCCCTTAAGTCAGCCTGGCCCTCCAGCAGATGGGTGGCAAAGCTGTGGCGCAGGCCGTGGGGCGTCAGCCCCGGGGAGAGCCCCGCTTGCCGCACCCACTTGGCCACCACCCGGGCCACGCCCCGGGTGGACAGCCGGCGCCCCCGGGAATTGATGAAGAGCGCGGTTTCCTCCATGGTGCCCTGCTGCTCCAGGAAGCGGCGACGCTCCGGCATATAAGCCTTCACCGCCTCCACGGCCGGCTCCCCCAGGAAGGCCAGGCGCTCCTTGCTGCCTTTGCCCCAGACCCGGAGGACTCCCGGCCCCAGATCAACGTCTCCCAGATTGAGGCCGGCCAACTCCACCAGGCGGAGTCCGCCGCTGTAAAACACTTCCAGGATGGCCTTATCCCGGCGGGTCCCAAAGTCATCGCCCTGGGGCTCGGCCAGCAGGTGAAAGGTCTCGTCCACCGTCAAGTAATGGGGCAGGAATTTTCCCAGCTTGGGGCTGGGGGCCAGCTTGGCCGGATTCTGGGACAGGACCCCCCGGCGCTGCAGGTATTTGAAAAAGGTGCGCAGCGCCGACAGCTTGCGGGCCACCGTGGTCTTGCGGTTTTTCTGCAAGGCCGCGGCCAGAAAGACGCGCAGGTCCTGGTAGGTCACCCCCTCCAGGCGGCCGTCTTCCCGGTGCTGGCCATAAAACTCCAGGAACTGGCTGAGGTCGAGGCGGTAGTTTCTCAGGGTATGGGGCGACATCTGCCGCTCCACCTTGAGGTACCGCAAGAAATCTTCCAGGTGAGCCCAACCGCTCATCATTGCCCTGGCCCGTGATCAGATCCGAAGCTATAAACGCTATAACTCATTTAAAATATAGATATTATCATTTATTGCCCGCAATGCAAAAAAATTATGGAGCCATAGGGGCGGGGAGGGTGCGAGGGCTGGGCGAAAGAGGGGCGAAGCCTATAAGCCAATTCAAAACCTGGCTTGATGGAGAAATGTCATTCTGAGCGTAGCGAAGAATCTTGTATTTTTAATAAGTTGAGATCATTCACGCCGTTCAGGATGACAGGGAAAATGAGTTTTAAAATGGCTTCTTGAGTTTCTCCAGGCTTGGAGCCGGAAATCTCTAAAAGTCGCAGCGTACTCCCAGGTTG
>JBAVUP010000086.1:0-8643 GCA_049696835.1 Desulfobaccales bacterium | reverse complement strand
ATTCAGCTCTATGACCACCGCACCCATGACTACACCCTGGTGCGGCAGAAGTATCAAACTATCCTGGATAAGGGTCCGGGGGGCTGGAAGATTCGCGACAGCAAAGAAATGGTGGGGGGATAACCGTATCGTGGGGGAAGCGACCGTGCGTAGGTCCTGGTGGGCTCTGGGCGTGGGGTTAGGGTTGGTTTTATGTCTGGCGGGCTGTCAGACCCTATTTCCCAGGCCCGTGTATACGCCGCCGACGGCGCCCGCCCCGGCGCCGCCGCCGCCACCCCAGGTGGCCCGACCCGTGTTTTATGTGGCCGTCAACCGCCTCAATCTCCGGGCCTGCCCCGGCATGGATTGCCCCAAGATCGGGGTCCTGGATCGCAACGAAGACGTGGAAAAAGTGGGCGAGGCCGAGGACTGGTCCCAGATCCGGGTCAAACGGGACGGCACCATCGGCTGGGTGAGCTCCCGGTATCTCTCCTCCACCCCGGTGGCCGCGCCGCCGCCGGAGGCGGCCCCGGCCCCGGCGATGCCCATCCCGCCCGAGGAGGTGACGCCGCCGCCCCTGCCCATGCCGGAAAAAGTGAAGCCGACCCCGGAGAAACCCCCGGCGGTGGAAAAACCCAAACCGGCCAAACCCGGGGAAGCGCCCGCGCCGGCGATCAAGCGCAAACCGGAAGAGAAGGCGCCGGCCAAACCCGCGGAAGAAGCGGCCCCACCGCCGGAGAAACCCGTGAAGCCGGAGAAACCGGCCAAGCCGGAAAAGCCGGCCAAACCGGAGAAAGCGGCCCCGGCGCCGCCGGCCGAGAAACCGACCCCGCCGGCCGAACCTGCGCCGGAAAAGCCTTCCAGCATCCGGATTATGTAGATCAGGGGGCAGGGGTCAGGGATTAGGGTCAGGAGAAAGCCAAGATAAAGTTTATACGTGTCCGGGGGCTATCGTTGAGCTTTTTTTCGCTAGGAACAGCAAGGGCGGGGAAACCCGCCCTTGGTATTTTGAAAAAAGATTTAAGAGGCTGTATTTCCTGACCCCTGACCCCTAACCCCTGACCCCTGCCCCTGTCTTTGCTACCACTCCAGCAGCGCCGCCCCCCAGGTGGCCCCGGCCCCGAAACTGACGAGCACCACCTTGTCCCCCGGTTTAATCCTGCCTTCCTGCAAGGCCTCATGCAGGGCGATGGGCACCGAGGCCGCGGAGGTGTTGCCGTATTTATGGATGTTGACAAAGACCTTGTCCATGGGCATCCGGGCGAATTTGGCGCCAGCCTCCAGGATGCGGTAGTTCCCTTGGTGGATGATCAGATAGTCGATATCTTCCCGGGTCATACCGGCCATCTCCAGGATCTGGGGGATGGATTCTTTTACCGCGTTGACCGCGAACTTGAAGATGTCCCGCCCGTCCATCTCCAGGTAATACCGTTGGGTATGGGTTTGGGGAGGCAGGAAGGGGCTCACTTCGTTGTCAAAGGTGGTTTTACAAGAGAGGTTCAGGTTCAATTTGGAGGCGATGAAGGATTTGATGATGCGGCCTTGATCACTGGGGCCGATGACCACCGCCCCGGCCCCGTCGCCGAAGAGTACGCAGGTGGCCCGGTTGGTCCAATCCGTGAAGCGGGAGCAGGCATCACTGCCGATGACCAGGGCATATTTGCCTTCCGGAGCCACCAGGCGTTCTCCCACGTACAGGGCGTAGTTGAAGCCGCAGCACCCCGCCTGGAGGTCGAAGGCCGCGGCCTCGCCGCCGATGCCCAGCTCCTCCTGGACCTGGATGGCGCCGGCGGGGAAAAAGTGCCGCGGGGTGTTGGTGCCCAGGATGATGTAACTCAACTGCTCCGGCTCGAGCCCCGCCGCCGCCAGGGCCTGGCGGCCGGCCAGGACCGCCATGGAAACGGTGTCCTCTTCGGGCGCGGCAATGCGCCGCTCATGGATGCCGCTGCGCTCAAAGATCCACTCCGCCGAGGTCTCAACAATCTTTTCCAGGTCCAGATTGGTCAGGACCGCTTCGGGCACATAAACCCCCGTGCCCATGATGCCGATGGGTTTTGTAGTCAAAATTCTCACCTTAAGATACAAGAGGATTAAGCCAATTTATATCGCAGGGCTGGGAAAAAGGCAAATGAATTGGGGGGGTGGAATCTGGTCCCAGCCCACGCCTCAGAATCATCCCGCATATTCTCCCTCCCTTGCCTTTTATACTATTTATCTGTATAGTATTAAATGAAGTCACTACGCACTGCGAAAATTATCCAAAAATTCCCTTGACACCCAAGATATTGTATTTTAAGATAGTTATTAATACAATATATTGCAATTTAAAGCAATTTCGCCAACCGCCCAAATTCAGGAGGAAATGATGGCGCCGCAGGGGGAAATCAGGGAGATCGCCGGGGAACTGCCGTTAAGCCATAACGCCGTGGTGGTGCTGAAGAAGCGCTACTTGAAGAAGGACGAAACCGGGGAGCCCACCGAAGCCGCGCCGGACATGTTCCGCCGGGTGGCCGACACCATCGCCGCCATCGACCGCGACTACGACGCGGAGGCGGACGTGGAGGCCACCGCCGCCAAGTTCTACGACCTCATGGCCTCCTTGAAATTCATGCCCAACTCCCCCACCCTGATGAACGCCGGGCGGGAACTGGGCCAGCTCTCCGCCTGCTTCGTCTTGCCGGTGGACGATGACATTGGAAGCATCTTCGACGCGGTGAAACAAACCGCCCTGATCCACAAGTCCGGCGGCGGCACCGGCTTTTCCTTCTCCCGCATCCGCCCCGCCAACGACCCGGTGCTCTCCACCAAGGGGGTGGCCTCGGGCCCCATCTCCTTCATGAACATCTTCGACGTGGCCACCGAAACCATCAAGCAGGGCGGCACCCGCCGGGGCGCCAACATGGGCATCCTCAGGGTGGACCACCCCGATATCGAAGCCTTCATCACCTGTAAGAACGACACCAAGCGCCTCACCAACTTCAACATCTCCGTCGGGCTCACCGACGCCTTCATGGAGGCGGTGGCCGAAGACCGGGCCTTCCCCCTCATCAACCCCCGCACCGGCCGGGAAGTCAAAAAGGTGAGCGCCGCCCAGATCTTCGACCTCATCGTCCAGAGCGCCTGGTCCACCGGCGAGCCCGGTATCATCTTCCTGGACGCCCTCAACCGGGATAATACCGTGCCCCATCTGGGGGCCATCGAGGCCACCAATCCCTGCGGCGAGCAGCCGCTCTTGCCCTATGAATCCTGCAACCTGGGGTCCCTGAACCTGGCCCAGGCGGTCGCCGATGGCCGGATCGACTACCCGGCCCTGCGTGATATGGTCCACACCGCCGTGCACTTCCTGGACAACGTCATCGACGCCAACCGCTTCCCCCTGGACCTCATCAAGCAGAAAACCCTGGATACCCGCAAGATCGGCCTGGGGGTCATGGGCTTTGCCGATATGCTCCTGAAGCTGGGCATCCAGTACAATTCCGAAGCGGCCATCGAGGTGGCGGAACAGGTGGCGGCCTTCATGCAAAAGGAGGCCCGGCAGGCCTCCGCCGACCTGGCCGACCGCCGGGGCAATTTCCCCACCTACACCGGCAGCAAATACGACGGCAACGGCCTGGGGCGCATGCGCCACGCCACCACCACCACCATCGCCCCCACCGGCACCATCAGCATCATCTCCGGCTGCTCCAGCGGCATCGAGCCCCTGTTTGCCGTGTCCTTCGTGCGCCGGGTGCTGGAAGGCACCGAACTGGTGGAGGTCCACCCCTACTTCGAGGAACTGGCCAAAAGCCGGGGCTTCTACAGCTCCGAGCTCATGAAGAGCATCGCCCAATCCGGCTCCATCCGGGACTTCCAGGAGATCCCTCAGGACCTGCGCCGCCTCTTCGTCACCGCCCACGAGGTCTCGCCCCAGTGGCACATCCGCATTCAGGCGGCCTTCCAGAAATACACCGACAACGCCGTGTCCAAGACGGTGAACTTCCCCAAGCAGGCCACCGCCGACGACGTGCGGGAAGTTTACCTCATGGCTTACGAACTTGGCCTCAAGGGCGTCACCATCTACCGGGACGGCAGCCGGGAGGAACAGGTCTTGAGCTTCGGCAAGGACAAAGCCAAGTTGCAGTACATCACCCCCCGGCCCCGGCCCGAGCGCACCACCGGGGTCACCGAACTCATCACCACCGGCTGCGGCAAACTCTACGTCACCGTCAACCAGGACCACCTGGGCTTCTGCGAGGTCTTCGCCCAGATGGGCAAGACCGGCGGCTGCGCCAGCTCCCAGATCGAGTCCACCGGCCGCCTCATCTCGCTGGCCCTGCGCTCCGGCGTCAAGATCGACGCCATCATCAAACAGATCACCGCCATCCGCTGCCCCAGCTCCTCCTGGCAGAACGGCAGCCAGGTGCTCTCCTGCCCCGACGCCATCGCCAAGGTCCTGTCCCGCGTGGCCGAAGTGGACCCCCCGGCCCCCACCCTCGCCACCATGGGGGCCTGCCCCGACTGCGGCGGCGCCATGGAACACGAAGGCGGCTGCCTGGTCTGCCACGGCTGCGGGTTTAGCAGGTGTAGCTGATGAAAATAGGAAATTTTAAATGATAACAATCCTTGCATCTTGTGCGGTTATTGGAATTTGTTACTTTCCTGGGCAGGATTTAAATACCAGCTATTATTTAAATGCCATCAATGAGAAAAAGGCTCAGATTGTTGAGAAAGTTGATACCACAAAGAAAGAAGAGCTTGAACCCCATTCGATTCAAACTTCTTTGGCGTCATCATTGATCTTCCAGATACAGACATTGGGTAAAATGCCGGTTAAATCCTGACTTCCTCTTAACCTCGTTCCCAAGCTCCAGCTTGGGAACGCTATTTTCCGGCGAAGGTCTGCTTCGCCACCTTAAACCACTCAGTCGCCCCTTGACCCATGCGAACCCGCTATACCATCAGAGAGCCCGGCGTCCCCTACTTCATCACCTGCACCGTGGTCAAATGGATCCCCATCTTCACCCGGAAACCCTATCTGGACATCCTCATCGACGCCCTCCGGTTCTGCCGCCAGTATAAAGGCCTGAAAATTTACGCCTACGCCATCCTGGACAATCATCTGCATATGGTAGTCGCGGGCGACAAATTGACGGACATCATCCGGGATTTCAAGAGCTATACCGCCAAGCTTCTCATCGCCCGGTTGGAGCAGGATCAAAAGACCTGGGTCCTGAATCAATTGCAGTACTATAAGCAGCCCACCAAGACCAAAAGCGACTACCAGGTCTGGCAGGAAGGGTTTCATCCCCAACAGATCGTCTCGGAAGAAATGCTGCATCAGAAGATCGACTACCTGCATCACAATCCGGTGCGCCTCAGGGTGGTGGAGCGCCCGGAAGATTGGGTCTACTCCAGCGCCCGCGATTATGCCGGAGGACAAGGCCTCATGGAGTTGGACGCCTTAGTCTAGTGGTGGCAAACCGGAGGTTTGCCGGATAATGGCGTTCCCAAGCTGGAGCTTGGGAACGAGGAGGGAACGCCATTTTCCGGCGAAGCTCTGCTTCGCCACCTTATCGCCGGTTCCCCTTTTTGCCTTTGCAAAGCGCCCTTTTTGCCGTATAGTGCCTGTGAATCTGCTTTTGGTGATTAAGCCCATGGAAGAATCAGGACCGCAGACCGAGCCCCAGCCTGAGAAGGCCGCGCCCTCGCCGCCCCCGCCCCCGGCGGAGCCGGCCCCCCTCTGCCCTCCCTGCCCGCCCCCCCAGCCCAAAGAAGGCTTTCCCACCCGGTTCGCCCGGCTGTTTTTCGGGGCCATCACCCTGCTGGTCCTCTATTTTTCCTACCTCATCATCAAGCCGTATCTCCTGGACATCTTCATGGCCCTGGTGCTGTTTTTCACCGCCAAGCCCCTGTATCACGCCCTGGTGCGCCTGCTGCGGGGCTGGAAGGCCATGGCCTCGGCCCTCACCTGCCTCATCCTGCTCCTGGTCATCCTGATCCCGCTCTTTAGCCTGATGAGCATCATTGCGGCCCAAGCCCTGGATTTTTCCAGCCAGGTGACCAAAGGCATGCAAAACGGCCTGCTCTGGCAATGGATCGCCGCCAAGATCGACGCCTTCAAGCTCTCCATGAGTCACCTGAACCTGCCCCTGCCGCCGGGAGAGATTAATCTGCAGCAAATCGTCCAGACCGCGGTGACCAAGGCCACTGCCTTCGTGTACGGCAATGCCATCGGTCTGATCAAAGGGTTTACGGTGTTCTTTTTCGACCTGCTGCTGGTGCTCTTCATCGCCTTCTTTATGTTTTTACAGGGGGATGACTTTATCGCGGCCATCAAACAGCTTTCGCCCCTGGAGGCGGCCCACAACGATGAGATCCTGCGGGAGACGGAAGCTACCATCAAGGCCACCCTGTGGGGCACGGTCATCGTCGCCTTCGTCCAGGGAGTGCTGGGAGGGGTGGGGTTTTTGGTCTTCGGGCTGCCCCAACCGGCCTTTTGGGGTACGGTGATGATCCCGGCCGCGGTGATCCCGGTGGTGGGCAGCAGCATCATCTGGGGGCCTGCGGCGGTTTACCTCCTGGTGACGGGCCGCATCGCCGCCGGGATCGGGCTGATCCTCTGGGGCGGGGTGGTGGTGAGCGTCATCGACAACGTCCTCAAGCCCATCCTGGTGAAAGGCGGCAGCGAAACCCCCAGCATCTTCATCCTGTTCAGCATCCTGGGGGGGCTCACCTATTTCGGCATGATCGGCTTTATCCTGGGACCCCTGATCCTGTCATTTCTCCTGTCGCTGCTGCGCATCTATCAGAAGAACATCCTGTCTCCGCCGGCCCCGTCGCCACCCCAGCCACCCGAGTAACAAAAAAACCCATCCCCCGTCGGGGGATGGGTCATCCATGCAACTGCCATCGTTTATGAGAGGGACGGGGGTAACCCCCCCTACCGGGTCTTAACCCGGCAGGGCCAGCTCCCGCTTGACTTCCGACAGATCCATTTCCCCCAGGGTAATGGGGGCCCGGGACTCCAGTTGCTCGATCTCCTGCTGTACCAGTTCCTTTTCCAGATGCCGGTCTTCATGGATGAACTGGCAGTATTCCTCGAACAGGTCCCGTTTCAGGTCTGGGGAGAAGAGCTGCTCCTTTTTGAACTTCTCCTCCAGGCTGAGGATGTTGTCCAAGAGGTAGAAATAGATGGAACGGGCCTCCGCCAGGCGGCCGCTCTGGGCCAGACGGTCGGCCCGGGCCTGGGAGCGCCGCAGCTTCTCTTCGGCCTCGGCGAGGGAGGCGGCCTCATTCGACACTTCCTCCATGGCCCGGTCAATGGATTCCAGGATATCATCCAGCCCCTGATCTTCTTCTTTCAGGACATCCCGGGCTTCATCCACCCGGTCCGCCAGGTCCATGATGATGTCCAGCAGTTCCCGCTTGGAATATTTTTTTAACCGTTCTTTCAATTCCGTCTGGTTGAGAAATTTCCCCGGTTCCTGGGTCCAGGCCCGCAGCAAGGCCAGGACATGGGGGCAGAGCGCCCCGCCTTCTTCCTGAGGGCAGGCGCACACATAGGCGAGCTGCTCATCCTGAACTCTGACC
This sequence comes from Desulfobaccales bacterium, assembly GCA_049696835.1. Taxonomy (GTDB): domain Bacteria; phylum Desulfobacterota; class Desulfobaccia; order Desulfobaccales; family 0-14-0-80-60-11; genus 0-14-0-80-60-11. Next base: position 1,095 of record JBAVUP010000086.1, on the reverse strand, counting down.
TCCACCCGGAAGGGCTGCTCATCCATCACCACGCCGCGCAGACGATCAGGCAAGCGGTAACCGTGCTCAACCTGATGATTCTCGACCAGTTCCCGGGCCTTGTCGTTGGCCTCCGGCGTCCCGATCTGGTCCAGCGTCTGGGCATCTAAATCTTCAAACCGCATGTCAGTGGTCAATTCCTTAATTATTTTATTAAAATTTAACATATTGGCGGCGCTTGGCAAACACTTATTGACCAAATTGTCGAGCCATTACGAATTTTTTTTCCCGGCGGGAAAGTACGATTGGCTTTGGAGGAAGAGACGGTTGAGGCGGGCTTCCAATTCCAGGCGCAGGGACTCTGCGGCCGGCCCCCGGTCCTCCGGCCGCACCCGGAGGGGTTCGCCCACGATTATGGCCAGGCGGGTAAACGGCAGCGGCAGTTCAAACCGGTCCCAGGTGTTAAAGGTCAGTTTATGGCGGGCGGCCACGGCCACGGGGAAAATGGGTCCCCGGGTCTCCCGGGCCAGGAAGATGACGCCTTTTTGGGCGACCCGGGCCGGGCCTCGGGAACCGTCGGCAATCATGCCGCAGCTATGCCCCCGGCCAAACCAGGCGGCCATCTGGCGCAGGGTCTGCACCCCGCCCTTGCGCCGGGACCCGAACAGGACGTCGAACCCCAGACTCCGGGCCACCTCCGCAATCAACTCCCCATCCCGGCTGGGACTGGCCATCAGCACCATGGCGGGTTGCGACCCCCGAAATTGGTGGGCATAGAACAGGGGCGCAAGGAGGTGGCAGTGCCAGGTGGTATAGATGACCGGAGGCCCCGCCGCCATCAGCTGCTTAATCTCCGGCGCCGCCACCAGCTCACACCGGCAGGTCAGGCGGTAAGCCTTAACCAGCCAGCGCAGCAGCGCCAGGGCCGGCCGGCGCCACCGGGGATGGTCCAAGCGAATTTTCATGCCGAAATGGAATAGTGCGCCGGGCGCACCCTTGTATCTTAGGTTAAGATACGCTTTATTGAAAGCATGGTCATGGTTAACGTTGGCAAAGGGACATGGTGGTTCTGGACCACCCCTGGGGCAGGCCCCGGGGCCTGCCCCAGGGGTGGTC
>JBAVUP010000085.1:0-6575 GCA_049696835.1 Desulfobaccales bacterium | reverse complement strand
GCCCCGGGGCCTGCCCCAGGGGTGGTCCAGAACCACCATGTCCCTTTGCCAACGTTAACCATGACCATGCTTTCAATAAAGCGTATCTTAACCTAAGATACAAGGGTGCGTTCTACGCACCATCTGCTTTCGGCCGCGGCGGGCACGGAGGCCCGCCCCACTGGATTTTTCATCATGTATGGGTGGTCCAAAGGCCCATGAATGACTGCCCTGAAAAGTTCCTCACCTTATCTCCCTCTCCCCCAGCGGGGGAGAGGACTGGGGTGAGGTGGGAAACTTTTCATGGTTTATGGGTGAGCCCAAGGCTCATGTTCAACTGCTTGGGCACCTCGGCTGTGGGGCTTTTGCCACAATCTGTGGCTTTTTTACCACAATCGGGGCCAGGCCGGGAAACCGGCCCGGCCTCTTCCCCACCAAAAGATCAATAATCCTTGTGAGTTAACTATTTGGACGGAGCCGGCGTCTCAGCCGCAAGTCCTGGTATAGGGCTTGCACTTGAGACTGCGAGGGGGAGTATTATGATGTGGCAACAGACGCTGGCGCAGCCTTTGACATTTTCCGGCATCGGCCTTCACCTGGGCCGGCCGGTCAACGTCGCCATCTTTCCGGCTGCCGCCAACCACGGCCTGCGGTTCATCCGGGCGGACCTGCCCGGGCGCCCGGAGATTCGGGCCCATTACACGAAAGTGGTTGACACCACCCGGGCCACCACCCTGGGCGAGGGGCCGGTGACCCTGTCCACGGTGGAGCACCTGTTGGCGGCCCTGCGGGGCGCCGGGGTGGACAACGCCCGCATTGCAGTGAACGGGCCGGAAGTGCCGATCATGGATGGGAGCGCCGCTCCCTTTGCCCACCTGTTGGCCGAGACCGGGCTGCGGACGCTGCCCTGGCCCCGGGCCTACCTCAGGGTCCAGCGCCCGGTGGAACTGCGGCAGGGTGACCAGTGGATGCGGGTCGTGCCCGGCGAGCCCCGGATCACCTACCACATTGATTTCAGCCACCCGCTGATCCGGCGCCAGCGTTTCAGCGTGCCGCTGGCCGGCGAGGCCTTTGCGCGGGAGATTGCGCCAGCCCGGACCTTCGGCTTCTTGCAAGAGGTGCAGTATCTCCAGACCAACGGCCTGGCCCTGGGGGGCTCCCTGGACAACGCCGTGGTCCTGGATGACTCCGGGGTGTTAAACCCCGGCGGCTTCCGTTTCCCGGAAGAGTGCGTGCGCCACAAGATCCTGGACGCGGTGGGCGACCTGGCCCTGTTGGGCCCGGCCCTGTGGGGCCGCCTGGAAGTGAGCCGGGGCAGCCACGAACTCCACTATCGGTTTGTGCAACACCTGATGGAGCAAGAGGCCGCCTGGCGCATCTGGGTGCCGTCGCCCCGCCGGGAAAAGCCGCGCGCCTGGTCCCAACCCAACCTGTGGGAAGGGGTGCCCGCCTAAGGATTTGCCGAAGTGGTTTTGGGAGAGAGGGCAGGTCTTCGGGCCTGCCTTTTTTTGTGGGGAAAGGGCTTGCAGGACAGGGCTTTCAGCGGTCAGCTTTCAGCTTTCAGCCAAAAGAATGCAGAGATGTTTTCGATTGGCTGTCATTCTGTCCAGCTTTCGAGGGGTCGGTTGGACCGTACCTCCAGGCGTTGCGCGAGATGTTTTTTTGAATGTGGACAGAATGTGGGGTTTTGGCAGTTATTGGGTAACTTGAAAGTCAAAAGCATAGATTCGTGCGGATAGTTAGCAAATTTACCCCCACACTTCTGCCGTCGCCGAATCGAAAAACGAAACGGACAAGGCCTGATATTTCTTCCGTGCTTGGGTCACGCTCTCGCGTACCTGGGCCATGCGCTCGGCACGACGAATGATTTTGCGGTTTGCAGGGGAATCGGCCTTACCGAATATTCCGACGAACAAGTGTTGTACCTTACCCTTCTCAATCAACGTGAGAAAGTGCTCATCGTTTGAGGCAAGAGAGTGGCCAAAAATGAAGAGCGCACCACCAATACTCTGAAAACTTCTGTAAGCCTTGGCAAGGTAGTCACTATGACGTATGCGCTCAATTTTTTCGGCGCTTGTTCCTTCTGCGACGAATAACGGGAAGTAATCGCGGCTTAGTGCATCCCGCGTTTGCTCGATCAATCTGATGCCTGTATTGACCCAAGTGTACTTCTGGATTTCTGTCCCAGTATCGAATACGTGAAGGGCTCCGTGTAGATACCACACGTTCTGACCATGACTTTGACCAGGTTCCCACGTTACATAGTCTGCTTCGTAATCATAGTCAGGTTTTCGAAACCCGTCGTCGGAAGAAGGGTGCTCACCTTCATCTGTGTGCATCAGTGTCCAATAAAGAAGCAAATCATAATTGAGCGTATAAATATCATTGAAGTTTTTTAGAAAGAGGCGACAAGCGGCATATTCATCGTTTGTAATGTCGCCAGGGCGTTCAGGGTGACTTGAGGCAATTGTCTTGACAAGAACTTCTCGCAATCCTTCAGCATCCTTCAACATGGCTTCCTTGATCTTCTCGGAAGCGCCCTTATAAACAGATAAGACCTTCTCAGCGTCTCGCAAAGTCTTAATCACCCTTTCGAAGTCAGAGGTTCCAAGGGCATCGAAGGCCTTACGAGCAGATGGAGACAACTTGGAAAAGTCCGCTCGTTCAAATAGTTTCCCGTAAACAAAAATGTCTGGGCGGCAGGCAATACTAAAGCCGTTGCCAAGCATCGCATGACGCTTGGAGTATGTTGCTGACTTCAAAATCGCTTGATTGAACGATAGTAGTTTCGGCATAGACCACCCGGTTTATCAGGGTATTAGTCTTTTTTCCTAGAAAATGGGATTATGGTTCCTGGCTCTCCATGGAGGGCTGTAGATTTTTTTTGATTTTTCAACTGTGGCATTGGTTCAACATTAGATCCGGGAGTTAGAAAACCCCTTGGTAAAGAAAGTAATTCTTCTATATCAGATTCAGGCAAGGCAAGGTTGCTAATTATTCCTTCACGAGATTGAATTTTTTCTTTAATTATAAGCTCAATACACCTACGATTAAACATAGGTTGTTCAAATGGTAATTCATTATCGAAGGGTTCTTCTTTTGTCCACCTTCTTTGATTATAGTTCATATATAATCTTTTTGCATCATCATCATCAATAATATTTAAATCATGGCATCGTTTTATCATAGCTTTAATTGATATCTTCCATTTTCTTTTAATTGATAAAAATGAATTCAATGTAGGATAACTAAAGTCTCTTGTAAATGCCTCTGATGGTAGTAAAAATGCAGAAGCAAATCTTGACGCTTGAACCTCAACTTCTTTAAAATAACGCCCGATTTTTTCAATGGACCGATGTAAGACAAGATGCCCTAATTCGTGAGCGCTATCAAACCGCAACCTTACTGCACTACACTTATCATTCCCTATAACAATAATGGGGGTATTCAAATACCATATAGAAAAAGAATCCATATTGTTAGAATCAAGCCTTAATAAGGCTATCATTGTGCCTTGATTTTCCAGTAATCGCACAATATTAGAGATAGGGCCATCACCTAACCCCCATTCGCGCCTACAATCCGTAGCGATTTTTTCAATATCATCATTATGTAAATTATGTGGAGTCTTCCCAACATCGTAATCAGGTATATTTACTGGTAGAAAGTCTATAAATTCCTTCATATAATCTAAAGTTTCTTCTAACCACTCTAGCCGCCTTTTGGCGCGGGTACGAGCCTGCTTAGTTGCCGCGCTAAGGGCTCTGAAAAATATTCTACTATTGTCTCGGTCCTGGTATGGCCTAAGAAAAAACTGGGTGGGTAAATTTAATTTATCAGCAATCCGCTCTAAAACTGAATGGCTGGGGCTTTGTTTATCGTTTTCATAGTTTGAGATAGATTGCCGAGAAATACCGCAGAGGTCAGCCAATACAGTAAGAGACAGACCGCGCGCCTCTCTGGCCTGCGTTAAACGCATTGGGGCAAAGCCGGGAATTGCTGTTCTCATTATTGCTTCTTTTTAGTTTGAATTTCCTTGCGTAGTTCAGGATGAGCCTTATCTTCACTTGGCTCCTCTTTGGTTTCAGGATATAGTTCTAAATTGCAGTATCCAATAAGGTCAATGGGGGGATGTAGATAAGCAAGTTTCGGAGAAGGGAACCTTAGCGTGACAAATCCAACCCTAGATAGATTTTCATATGATTCGTCAGGCTTAGGTGAATCTGGCCCATGTAAAATAATCCCAAAAATCTGGCCTTCTTCAAGATTGGGGTGCAATTCTTCTAGAGAAAAAAGTAGACCCTGTCTCCTGGCTAAAGAATTTCTCCTTCTAGAAGGCCGAACTTTTCTTGATGGACCATCGACGGCATGAAATAAGAGCTTGAATGGTCCTATTTCTATTTCAGCTTGAGGACAATTGCCACCCCAATTTCCCTTCCTATTTTTCCGAACAGAGAATTTAAGGCCATGGTCTTTCGCAACCTTTTTAATGCCCGCCTCTGTCATAGCTCGACGGAGAAGTGGAATTAGCCACTTTGCATCAGCCCTGGGGAGATCAAGGTCTTTATGGGCAAATCTAAAACCATCGGCGTAAATTCTAACCAATTCAAGAATACAGTCCACAAAAAAAGCTTCTGGCACTTCCCTTTTTATAAGAGTGAGCATATTAATCTCCCTGCGATGTCGTTCGTAAACTTATACTACAGATGGCCAAAATATGTCAAGGGGAAATTATAATTTATGGTTATTCGTCAAGTTTTGAAATTTTGGCTTTTTTCCATCTGGCTTTCGCCGCTTTTCTGGAAATCTCCGACTGTTCTTCGGAGGATAATTTTTTGGCTCTGGCGGGGCCGCCCTTTTTACCCCCAAATTTTCCAAGGGCGGACGGCATGGGGATTGCGGGTATCTTCTTTTGGCGGTGTCTTTGACTCACCCTCAGCAGCCGCTAGGTGAGAAGCCTGTGTCACGGATGCTGGAATTTTCAGAACAAGAGTCTTTGTTTGTAATCAAGGCTCATTAACCGGTTCCCCCAGCAACAATTCTTCCGTTATGTCCCGGAATCGCACCTTTACCAGCCGGTTATGCCAGGTCGGCGGGCCGGGAAAGACGACCCGCAGGTAGTGGTCACTCAGGCCCTGGAGCCACCCCGGTTGGGCGGCCGGCCCTTCCACCAGCACCTCCCGGACCTGACCCCGTTGGGCCGCCAGAAACTGCGTCTTTTTCATCTGGCCCAGCTCCCGCATGATCCGGGCCCTCGCCTGAATCACCTTGCCCGGCAGCCGCGGCAGGTCCGCACCGGGGGTGCCGGGGCGCGGCGAGAAGGGAAAGACGTGGAGGTAGGTAACGGGCAGGGCGGCCACCAGGCGGCGGGTGGCCTCAAAATCGGCGTCGCTCTCGCCGGCAAAGCCCACCAGGACGTCCAGCCCCAGGCCGGCGCCAGGAAACCGCCGGGCGATCTCGCCGACCAGGTCCCGAAACTCCCCCGGCCCGTAGGGGCGGCCCATGGCTGCCAGCACTGGCGCGGCGCCGCTCTGGAGGGGCAGGTGGAAGTGGGGGCAGAAATCCTCCCAGGCCGCCAACTCGTCCAGGAGTTCCGTGGTCACCATCATGGGCTCCAGGGAAGACAGGCGCAACCGGAAGGGCCAGGGATGCCGGCGCAGACTTCGCACCAGGCCGGCCAGGGTGCCGGGGGGCTGCCGTTCCAGCCCGTACTGGCCCAGGTCCACCCCGGTGAGAACCACTTCCTGATAACCCAGGCCGGCCAGTTCTTCAAAGGCCGTGGCGACCGCGGCGGGCTCCAGGCTGCGGCGGGGGCCCCGGACCACCGGCACGATGCAGTAGCGGCACTGATGGCTGCACCCCTCCTGGATCTTGAGCCAGGCCCGGGTGTGGCCGGGAACCGCGTGGACCCGCCAGGGTTGAAAGGGAGGAGACGCGGGGAAATCCCCCACCCAGAGCCCCGGCCCCGACTCCGCCGGGGCGTGAGGCGAGGGAGGGGGAGTTTCACCCCCACCCCAACCCTCCCCCATCAAGGGGGAGGGAGAAAAGGAACCCAGGGCCTCACCCCCACCCTGGCCCTCCACCCTCACGGGGGAGGGAGAATCGGCTTCAAGACTCCGGTTTCCTAAACAATTACTCAGGATATGCGCCAGGCGCGCTTTTTCCTGGTTGCCGAAGACGGCCAGCACTCCCGGCAGAGCCGCCACTTCGGCCGGGGCCCGTTGGGCATAACAGCCGGTGACCCAGAGGGGCACGCCGGGGTACTCCCGGGCCAGACAGCGCACCGTCTGGCGGGCCTGCTGATCGGCCCGGGCGGTGACGGTGCAGGTGTTCACCAGCACCAGGTCCGGGACCGCCCCCGGAGCCGCGGCCTCCCACCCCCGGAGCGTGAGCTCCCGGGCCATCCCGGCCGTGTCACATTGGTTCACCTTGCAGACGAAGGTAATGAGGCGGAAGAGGCGGTTTTCTGTTGTCGGTTTTCTGTTTTCTGTTGGCATTTTCAAGGGCTTAGGCTAAGGAATCGAAATCTCAATTTTTGCTAAGAGTTGAAAATTTGAGAAAAAGATGTATGTCCTGAAAACCTTTTTGTCTCAACT
>JBAVUP010000084.1:0-12705 GCA_049696835.1 Desulfobaccales bacterium | reverse complement strand
AGTTGATATATTATCTTGTTGTCGGGACGTGGCGCAGACTGGTAGCGCACCTGAATGGGGTTCAGGGGGTCGGAGGTTCAAATCCTCTCGTCCCGACCAGAATTAGGCAGGAATTAAGGGGGATTGGCAATCGATAGGTTGCCCGCCCCTTTAGTTTTAGGACCTTAGGTGTCCATTTTGTGTCTACCCCCAAGGCAGATGGGCCTAGGGGGGTTTTATTATTTCGTTAAGGCACTAATGCCTCTCTCCCATAGGCATTATGGCCTCCCCATAGTTCTTAGACCGCCCTTAGGCCGACCCCCCTCATAACCAAATGTGAGGCAAAGATATGCCTCAGATCGTGAAACCGGCCGTCTAGCGACCCCCAGGCTCGGGGGCACGCTCTTTTTCTCTGCCACTCTGGTTCTCAAGGGTTGCCAGCCATCGATTCATTCCCGTTTCATCTTACTTTCCAGGGCCCATCTCCATGAAAATAGTAGTTGTCGGCCCCCTTCTTTTACTCGCCTCCTGATAGGCCATACAATCGGCTTCGTAGGCTCTTTTCAAAGGCTCACATTTTGACGCATCATCGGGGTTTTGCTGAAGACATTTTTCATATGCTGCCTGAGAAGCTTCCATGGCGGTTTTGGCCCTGACCTGGTCTCCCGTCCCACAGCTATCAGTAAAGGCTAGAGCCGCGATTAACAGAATAGTTAACAAAAATTTGTGCATATTATCCCTTCTGGCAGTGGTGGAGATTGCCAGCCTGTCGCTGGGGGGATCAGACCCAGATGAGGGGGCCAAATTTAATTTGGGGGGCGATGCGCCGGCCGGGGCCAAAGAGGCGGTCTAGGTCCAGGTCAGCGGGAAGCACCGGGAGGAGGATACCCCCGTGTTCCTGCTCCGTGTATTTTATAATTATTTTAATAAGTTCTATGGCGGAGGGGGTGGGATTCGAACCCACGTGGGGGTGATTAGCCCCCAAGTCGATTTCGAGTCGACCCCGTTACGGCCTCTTCGGTACCCCTCCGGCTTGAAAATCTCTTTCTGAGGGCGGGGGAACCACAGGCGAGACGCCTGTGGCCACCAGTCCCCCGACCTGCCCCGCCAGACAATTTCGGCCTGCCGCTAACTTCGCCGGGCTTGGAAGAACCGTTGCAGCAGGTCCCGGCACTCGGCCTCCCGGACGCCGCCCGTCACTTCCAGGCGGTGGTTGAGGCGGGGATCCTCCGGCAGGCGGTAGAGGGAGACGCAGGCGCCGCCCTTGGGGTCCGGGGCGCCGAAGACCAGGCGCCGCACCCGGGCCGCCAGCAGGGCTCCCAGGCACATGATACAGGGTTCCATGGTAACATAAAGGCTTACCCCCGGCAACCGGTAATTCCCCCGGAGCCGGGCCCCGTCCCGCAAGGCCAGGATCTCGGCGTGGGCGGTAGGGTCGCTGAACGCGATGGGACGGTTGCAGGCCCGGGCCAGGATCTCGCCGTCCTCCCCGACCAGCACCGCGCCCACGGGGACCTCGCCGACGATCAGGCCTTCCCGGGCCTGGGCCAGGGCCAGCCCCATGTAATAACTATCCGATTCCATGCTCCTATTATAAAGGGAGGAGGGCAAAAAGACAGGGCCGCGGGCAGAAAAAAGGCAGGGCCGCCACGGCCCTGCCTGGGAAGGCGCGATCACGCTTGGATGGAGCTTATTGCTTCCGATGCCACGCCCAACGTCTCAGCAGACCCAATCCCAGCAGGCCGGAGCCCAGGAGCAGCACGGTGGCGGGCACCGGGACGGGGTCAACAGAAGTATCATAGGCGAAAGTGCCGGCCAGGAAGAGGTTTGCCGGGTAATCACTGTCAACCGGACCGGTATCAGTTGGATAAACCCCGGCATTGACGTCCCAGCGGCCATGGTCGACAAAGCTTATGGCGCCGCCCCCGTCATTCAGGGTGGCCAGAGTAATCGGTGGAGTATAGGTACTATTGCCGTTATTATCCGGGCCGTAACCCCAGGAGACAATAGAGTAATGCCCCACCCCGAGCTGAACCTCACTTTCCAGATTTTTAAAGCGACTGCCGCCGATCAAGTTTCCCGGATCAGAGGGCGTGAACGCGATCGCGGCGACCACCCGGGTGCCTGTATCACGGTCATAGATGGTGGCATACAGGGTGCCCACCAGGCCGTCGGCGCCACTGTCGAAAACCCCCAGCGCGGTTATCTTTATGGGGCTATTGACATCGAAATCCATGCCCAGAGACCCGGTGGAGTACTGGTTGCCATCTTGCGCAGCCACATCATACGCGATAAGCGTGGCTTGGGCACAGTTCACCCATGCCAAGCCCAGGAGTAGAGAGATACCCAGAAGGGTGGCGCAAATCTTTATGTTTATCCGACGCATGACGGTCTCCCCTTTCCCGCTGAGGGCCTTGGGTTCGGGAAACCTCCCAGCCTATCAGCAGAAAGTTGGTTAACTGGTTATCAGCAAAGTTGAACGTACCTTAAACCATTTTATGATAATTGTCAACTATTTTTTTAATATTCTTAAAAATAGTTTTTAGATGTGTATAATCCTTTCGCTTTTTGGCCTCTATAAGCATAACCTCATTAATTAACTGAATATTTTGAGTATATGACCTGCCGCCGAGCCGCTCGCGGCCTGCCGCCACCTCCCCCGACCTGACATTTTTTCGCAAAAAAACAGGGCCCTGGGGGCCCTGCCGGTTGGCGCGGACATCAAATAAACCTAACTTGGGCGGTCACTCATGCCGAACGCGGGGGGCGGGAGAGCCCCGCCAGGGCCCGGGTCTCGTAGTCCCGCAGGAGTTCCAGGGCCCGTTCTTCCTGGGCCAGCAGAACCTGATACTGCTCCCGGCGCTCGGCGGTCAGGTCCGACCCGAGCTGGCGCCGGACAACCTCCAGGCGCTGCCGGTGGCCTGCCGCCAGCAGCCGCAGCCGTAGCACGATGATCTGGGCCAGGAGGGGTTGGTCGGCCCATTTGAGGTGGCGCAGGGCCCTGGGAAAATCCTCTTCTTCCAGAGCCGCCAGAATGAGGTGGCGGTAATAGCTGGGGGGCAGCAGCCCTGCATCCGCCACCGGTCCGGCCAGGACCTGGCGCCCCAAGCGCACCAAGAGACCTAATCCTAACATTTCCGATCAACTTACCGGTTGAGCCCATCCGGGGGTGGACTCACCTTGGACGGACCACGGGGCCCGCTCCGCCAGAGAACCAACTTACGCCTTCTGGGCCTGGAAACCCGCGTCCACCATATTGCCCAGAATCTCGCGCAACTCCGGCAGGTCCTGGGTCAACTCGTCGATGCGGCGTTTCACTTCCCGGTAGTCCCGGTCCTGGCCCCTCTGAGCCCGGGCCAGGGTGTCCGTGAGAGACCGGGCCAGACGTTGGTCCAGGCGCCACATGCCGGCGGCCGCGCCCAACAGCTCCAGAAGCCCCGTGGTGACGTGGTGCCCGGTGACTTCCATGATGGCCACTTCGGCCACCCACCCCGCCATGCCGCCCACCATCGCACCGCTGACGGAAAGGTCTTTTTTGGCCATGATGCCTCCTTATGAGGGGTCAGGGGTCGGGGGTCGGTAAAAAATCTTACTGATCCCTGCCCCCTGAACCCTGAACCCTATTTTGCCCCAAGCGCTCCGCCAGGCGCTGGGTTTCGTCCAGCATCTTCCCGATGTGGCGGTCTTTCTCGGCCAGGCGGCGCTTCAGGGTGGCGTTTTCCGAGCGCAGCCGTCCGGCCTCGGAGCGCCCCAGCCAACCGCGGATCCGGATCACCAGGATGGTCGCCCCGACGCCCAGGGCCACCCCCAGGGTCAAGCCAAGCAAAAAGTCCAGGGGCTGGATCTCCATTGGAAAACGGTTTTCTGTTCTCGGTTTTCGGTAAAAGAAGTTCCGCTGGCATAGGGCATCTCTCACCTCAATGCCGGTTAAATATTAACATTAGCCCGGGTTCATGTCAATTTAGCCCAGGGCCTGAAAGGCGCTTGTCAAGCAGGGGCAACTCGTGCCACAATAGGGCAACCCGCCATGAAGTAGGCGGTTTTTGCAGAAAACCGAAAACGGAAAACCGCAAATTGTCTTTATACAAATCTTGCCTAGGAGACGTGTATGAGCGATATCAAGGCCATGTACCGCACCGTGATGGCAGACCATTTTCCCCCGGAGATGACCGTCAGCTTCGGCGACCAGAAGCTGGTCTACCGCAAACGCACCTGGAAATTGCCCGACGCCAAGGGCGAGGTCATCGAGATGGGGCTGCGCTACGGGGAAAACCCCGGCCAGGAAGCCGCCCTCTATGAGCTGGTAGGGGGGCACCTGACCCTCGGGGAGTGTCACTTCCTGGACCCCAACAACGGTCTCACCAGCGCCATCGATGAAGCGGCCATGGTTCAGGCCGGCAAACACCCTGGGAAGACCAACCTCACGGACCTGGATAACGGCTTGAATATCATCAAGTGGCTCCAGAAGCGGCCCGCCGCGGTGATCCTCAAACACAACAACCCCTGCGGCGCCGCCTGGGCCGAAACCCTGGCCGCGGCCTACGACAAGGCCAACCTGGCGGACCGCATCGCCGCCTTCGGGGGTGCCGCGGTGTTCAACCGCCCCCTGGACAAGGCCACCGCCGAGCTGGTGTCCCGGAACTACCTCGAGGTCATCGCCGCCCCGGATTTCGAGGCCGGCACCCTGGATATCCTGAAAAAGGCCAAGGACCTTAGGATCATCAAGGTGCCCAACTTCGCGCGCCTCCAACACCTGATCCACAACCGCGTCGTGGATTTCAAGTGCCTCTGCGATGGCGGCATCATCGTGCAGCAGTCGCCCTTAAACGTCATCCGGAAAAAAGAGGACTTCAAGCCCGCGGTGGCCACGTATCAGGGCCGGGAATACCGCTGCGTCCGCCAGCCCACCGAGGCGGAGTACGAGGACCTCCTGTTCGGCTGGTGGGTGGAACAGGGCATTACCTCCAACTCCGTCATCTTCGTGAAAGACGGCGTAACCATTGGCATCGGCACCGGGGAACAGGACCGGGTCGGGGTGGCCGAGATCGCGGTGTTCAAGGCCTACACCAAGTACGCCGACGCCCTGTGCTTCAAGCAGTTCGGCCTGCCGTACAAGAACCTGGAGCTGGAAATCCTCCAGGCCAAACGCGATGCCTCGGACCAGACGGTCATCGACCTGGCCACCCAGGAGGCCAAGGGCGGCCTCATCGGCTCGGTGATGATCTCCGACGCCTTCTTCCCCTTTAGGGACGGGGTGGACGTGGGCATCCGCCAGGGCATCTCCGCGGTGGCCCACGCCGGCGGCTCGGTAAGGGACTACGAAGTCATCGAAGCCTGCAACGAAGCCGACCCGCCCGTGGCCATGGTGTTCACGGGACAGAGATGCTTCAAGCATTGAGGATGGTTTTTGGGGAGGGGGCCAGGGGCCGACGGCCGCTTACAATCCCTCCCCAAGCCCCTCCCCCAACCCCCATAAGGGTGAAAAAAATTGGGGTGGGCACGGCCCACCATAACAAGGCCGGCCATGCCCGCCTTACATCTCTACTGCTCCTTTTGGGTCGCAAACAACTTATAAAGCACCGCCACCGCGATAACTACCCAAATGACCCCCGCGAACCAGGCCTTGCCAAATCCGACGCTGCCGATTTCTTGCCCCACTTTTTGCAGCGACGCCGCATAGGGTATAAGGCTGAGGCCCACCAGCGCGGCAGTGAACAGCATCACCACGGCCACATCGATGAGATCGAGGCTGGTGAAGATAAAATAGCCGGTGATGACCAGCACCACCAGGTAAATAGCCATCACGATGCCGGAATGCCCCAGGAAGGCCTGTGTCGCCCCCAGCCAACTCCCAGGACTTGCCAGCAGAAATGCGAGCTTGATCAGCGTGAGTACGGCAAAGATACCGGCCAGGATTTTTTTGCCCAACATCTTTCTCACCTCATAAGGTGCCCAAGCCAGGCTTGGGCGGCAAAATCACGTTCCCAAGCAGAGCTTGGGAACGAGGATTAAAAAGGCGGGCTGGGCCCGCCCTGCATGTTCTGGTTGCTGTTGGTGGCACAGGCTTTCCAGCCGGTGCCCCGAAGGCGGCGGCGCCCGCCCTACTAGCTTTGATCCCTGAAAGGTGGCGGGCGAGACGCCCGCCCTACCACCTGGCCCCTGATCCTTGACCCCTAACCCCCGCTTTTCAATCATCATCCTCCTCATGATCATCGAAGGTCTGGATCTTATCTGATTTTACCCGATAGGAAATCTTGCCGGGTTTGGCGGATTTGGTCGGCGGCGCCTCTTTGAAGCCGTTGTAGCGCTTTATCAGCTCCAGGTACTTCAGGGCATCAAAGTCCGCCTGCCGGTACTGCTCAAAAACCTTGCCGCCGCCCAGGTAGCTGTGGACCAAGCGTTTTTGGAAGTCCACGAACCCCAGGGAGGTCTTAAAGGCGATGTCGTGGCTCATGAAGTTCGGGGCCTGAGAGCCCTTCACCTGGAGGGCTACGGGGTCGTTGGTGAATTCAAAGGAGTGGTAGAGGCCCATGAGATGGCCCAGCTCATGGATCAGCAGGTTGGCCAGCCAGTGGCGGTTACGGCCGGCTTCCCTGGGGTCGGGAGAGAATTCGGCCTTTTCAAAGCGCTTAAAGGAAACATGGATGGTGGACAGATTCAGGTGGGCAAAGGCGCACTTGTCCAGGCACACCTGGAGGAAGCGCAGCTGAAACGGCGGCGCCACTTCGAAGGCCGTGAAGCTCCGGCGCAACCACTGTTTGTCGGTGAGCAGTTCGATGCGGAGGCGCTTGGCCGGGGCCAGAGGCCCGGGCTTGGCCTGGCCGGAGACCTCCACCAGGTTCACGCCCATTCCGGCGTAGAATTGCTGCACCTTCTCCCAGACCTGCGCCAGCATGCGGCGGCAGTCGGCCAGCTCGGGGTCGGGGGAGACGTAGAGCTCGACCGTGACGGTCTTGGGGGCCAGGTCCACCGGCCCCAGGTCGGCCAGGGAGAACAGGGCCGCTTCTTCCCGCGGGGTCAATTCCCGGGCCGACCCCACCGCGGCCGTCCCCAGGACCAGGCCCAGAATCAGCCCCAGACCCCAAGCATATCTCGCCTTGATGAAATTCATCCTTAGCATAGATGACTTTTTCTATTTGGATAATATATTGATTATATTATTCTTTTAACTGATAACTGATAACTGATAACTGCCTTACCCCCCTTGCGTCTCCTGGATTTTTTTATAAAATAAAAAAGATTGAGGAGGATGCATCATGTCTTATGCCTGTGACATTTGCGGCAAACGCCCCGCGGTGGGCAACAACGTCAGCCACGCCAACAACCACACCAAGCGCCGCTGGAAGCCCAATCTGCGGAAGGTCCGGGCCTTGAGCAATGGTTCCGTCCGCTATATCCAGGTGTGCACCCGGTGTTTACGTTCCGGCAAGGTAGTTAAACCCGCCTGAAGCAGTAGTCAGTGGTTAGTTGTCAGTAGCCAGTAGTTACCAGTTGCCAATGTATTTTTTACTGACAACTGACTACTGGCAACTGACCACTGCCCTTCCCTACCCCGTCGTCCGCCGCACGGAAATCACTTCTTTCAAGCGTTTGAGAGCGCCGAAGACCTTGTCCAGATGGACCTGGTCCGCCACCTGAATGGTGAAATGGGCAATGCCCTTATTATCCACCGTCTCCACCGAAGCCTTGGTGACGTTGACGTCGGCGATCTTCAGGGCGCTGGTGATATCGGCCAACAGACCGGGCTTGTCCACGGTCACCACCTGGATTTTCACGGGATAGAGCTTCTGGGGGCCGCCGCCGCCGTCCCACTCCGCCGGGATATGGCGGAAGCTCTCGGTGCTGGCCAGATAAGGGCAGTCGGCCCGATGGATGGTCACGCCTTTGCCCCGGGTAATGTAGCCCATGATGGCGTCCCCGGGAATGGGCTGGCAGCAGTTGGCCAGCCGCACCAACAGATCGTCCAGGTCCTTGATCTTGAGGCCGGCGGGCTCCTCCTTGGCCCGGCGCACCGGGAGCTCGGGGGGAACCTCGCCCTCCGCCGCGGGGGCCGTGGATCGGAACAGCCGGTTGCTCACCTGCCCCGGCGAGAGTTTGCCATGCCCGACGGCGGCCAGCAGGTCGTCGATGCCCACAAAAGAAAATTCCTGGACCACCTTTTTCAGGTCATCCCCGTTCTTCAGCAGTTTTTGCAGGCTGGCCCCGGACTTGCGCAACTCCCGGTCCAACAATTCCTTCCCCAGGGCGACGGACTGCTCCCGTTCCGCCACCTTGAGCCACTGGCGGATCTTGCTGCGGGCCTTGGTGGTCTTGACGAACTGCAGCCAGTCCCGGCTGGGATGATGGTGCGGCGAGGTGATGATCTCCACGGTGTCGCCGTTGACGAGATCGGTGCGCAGGGGGACCATGCGGCCGTTGACCTTGGCGCCGGAGCATCGATTGCCGACTTCCGAGTGAATGGCATAGGCAAAATCCACCAGGGTGGCGCCCCGGGGCAATTCCTTGACTTCGCCGGTGGGGGTGAAGACATAGACCTCGTCGGGGTAGAGTTCGAGGCGCACCCCTTCCAAAAGTTCATGGGGACTTTTCAGCTCCTTCTGGAGGTCCACCATCTGTTTGAGCCAGGAGAAGCGCTGGGCATCCTTTTCGTGGTACTCCCGTCGTTCCTTGTAGCTCCAATGCGCGGCGATGCCCTCTTCGGCCACCCGGTGCATCTCTCGGGTGCGGATCTGGATTTCCAGGCGTTCGCCGGCCTGGCCGATCACCGTGGTGTGGATGGACTGGTACATGTTGGCCTTGGGCATGCCGATGTAGTCTTTGAGGCGGCCCGGCACCGGCCGAAAGAGGGCGTGGATGACCCCCAGGGTTTCGTAGCAGTCATGCACCGTGTCCACGACGATGCGGAAGGCCAAAAGGTCGTAGAGTTCGTCCAGGGTAATCTGCTGGGCCTGGAGTTTGCGGTAGATACTGTAGATATTTTTGACCCGCCCGCTGACTTCGCCCTGGAGGTGGTGCTCCTCCAGCTTCTCCCGGAGGAACTGGCACATCTCCCGGTTGTATTTCTCCAGGTCGCCCTTCTTCCGGGCCAGACCTTCCTGAATCTGCTGATAGGCCTCGGGCTCCAGGTAGAAAAAGGCCAGGTCTTCGAGCTCGGCCTTGAGGCGGAACATGCCCAGGCGGCCGGCCAGGGGGGCGTAGATTTGCAGGGTCTCCCGGGAGATGCGCCTTTGCTTGGCGGGCTCCATGAACCCCAAAGTCCGCATGTTGTGCACCCGGTCGGCCAGTTTCACCAGCAGGACCCGAATGTCGTGGGACATGGAGAGGATCATTTTGCGGATATATTCCGCCTGCTGGGTTTGCCGGTCGCCGAAGACCAGCTGGCCGATCTTGGTAACGCCGTTGACGATATCCGTGACTTCTTCGCCGAAGTACTCGTCGAGTTCGTCCAGGGAGGCGGCGGAATCCTCCACGGTGTCGTGGAGCAGGCCGCAGGACACGGTGACGGGTCCGAGGCCCATCTTGGCCAGGAGATAAGCGACTTCCAGGGGATGGGACAGGTAAGGCTCGCCGCTCAGGCGTAGTTGGCCCTCGTGAGCCTTGGCCGAGAAAATGTAGGCCTTCTCGATGAGGCCGGTATCCATATCAGGATGATGCTGTTGCACCTCCTCCACGATGTCCTGGAGGCGGATAATCCTGTTAGCCATGCAGTTCCTGAGCGATCTGATCCCTGAGGTAGGAGGTCAGGTCCTTCAAAGGGACCAGGTGGTTGGCCGGGGAGCGCCGGTGGCGCACCTCGGCGGCGTCCTGGGCCAGGGTCTTGGCCCCCACCACCACCCGGAGGGGCAGTCCCAGGAGATCGCAATCCTTGAACTTCACCCCCGGACGTTCGTCCCGGTCGTCCAGGAGCACTTCCACCCCCGCGGCCTCGAGGTCGGCGTGGAGTTTGACGGCGCACTCCCAGATGGCGGGGTCATTGACGGCAATGGGGATAAGACTCACCTGAAAGGGGGCCAGGGCCATGGGAAAAATGATGCCCTGGTCGTCATGCCCCTGTTCGATGGCCGCGGCCATGATGCGGCTCACCCCGATGCCGTAGCAGCCCATATAGATGAGTTGCTCCTTGCCGTCCTGGTCCAGATAGGCGGCCTTTAAAGCCTTGGAGTACTTGAGGCCCAGCTTGAAGATGTGCCCCACTTCGATGCCCCGGAGGATGGTCAGGGCCCCCCCGCAGCGGGGACAGGGATCCTGGGGCGTCACCGTGCGCAAATCCGCCACCTGGGTGATCTTGACGTCCCGGATGGGGTGGACCCCGGTGAGATGGTAGTTATCCCGGTTGGCCCCGGTGACCATGGTATGCAGGCGCGCCACCGCCTGGTCGGCGTAGATGGGGAGCTTGAGATGCACCGGGCCGGCAAAGCCCACTTCGGCCCCGGTGAGCTCCTGGACCCGGATGAGCCCGGCCAGGATCAGGTCGGTCGCTCCCAGGAGATTCTTCACCTTCACTTCATTGACTTCGTGGTCGCCCCGGATAAGGACCGCCACCGGTCCGTTATCCGTCTCAAAGATCAGGGTCTTGACAATATCCCGGGGGGTGACGCCTAAAAAGGCCGCCACTTCCTCCACGGTGCGCACGTTGGGGGTGGACACGGCCTGGGGGGCCTCGCCCACGGGGGGGCCGGGCTCGCCGGCCGCCAGAATCACTTCGGCCTTTTCCAGGTTGGCGGCGTAGTCGCAGGCGGTGCAGGAGGCTAGCAGGTCCTCGCCGGTGTCGGCCAGCACCATGAATTCGTGGGAAAAGCTGCCGCCGATGGGGCCGGAGTCGGCCTCCACCACCTTGAAGTTGAGGCCGCAGCGGGCGAAGATCCGGTTATAAGCATCGTACATCCGCTGGTAGCAGGCCTCGGCGCCGGCTTCGTCCACGTCAAAGCTGTAGCCGTCCTTCATGATGAACTCCCGGCCCCGGATCAGCCCGAAGCGGGGGCGGATTTCATCCCGGAATTTCACCTGAATCTGATAGAGGTTGAGCGGCAGTTGCCTGTAGGAATGGACCTCTTTGCGCACCAGGTCGGTGATGATTTCTTCATGGGTCGGCCCGAAGCAATAATCCCGTTCGTGACGATCCATGAAACGCAGCAGTTCCTTGCCGTAGACGTCCCAGCGCCCGGATTCCTGCCACAGCTCCGCCGGCTGCACCGCGGGCAGCAGCACTTCCTGGGCCCCGGCCCGGTTCATTTCCTCCCGGACGATGCCTTCGACCTTGCGAAGCACCCTTAAGCCCAGGGGCAGGTAATTATAGATGCCGGAGGCCAGCTTGCGGATCATCCCGGCCCGGAGCAGCAGGCGATGGGAGACCGCCTCGGCCTCCGCCGGGTTCTCTTTCAGAGTCGGTATCAGCAGGCGCGAAAAAAGCATATTCACCCCAAATCAATCATATTTTATCATATTTATCTTACGATACGCACTACCTTCGCCACAACTCTATTTATGTGCCGCCTGGACAATTGCCACGATCGAGCCGGAGACATTGGCGGCCGGGAAAGGTAAACCCTTATTGCCAAGGCTCGGTTATTGATAACATGTCATTCTGAGCGCAGCGAAGAATCTAGTTATTTCAGTTAGCTAGACCCTTCGCTACGCTCAGGGTGACAGAAAAAATAGGGTTTGCAATAGGTTGTAAGGAAGTTTTAAGGCAGGCGGCCGCGGCTCAGGGCTGAGCGGCCCGGTGCAGGCTGCTTTCTTGGGGGCCGGCGGGCAGCAGGCGCTCCCGTGACAGGCTGAAGGCCGCGTCCATGAGGACTTCCAGGTTGACCACGTCCTCCCGGTTGTAGGTGAGGAGGGTGTCCAGGGCGTGGCGGTCGCCCCGCTGGTAGCGCTCCCACAGGAGCACCGCCATGTAGCCGTCCATGCCATGCACCTCTTTGGGGCGGCGGATGCCGAAGCGGGGCTCGATCTTCTTCAGTCCGCCCTTGTACCCCAGGCGGGCCATGAGAAAGCGCAGGTCCACGTGGGCCGGGGGCAGGCGCAACTCAGGGAAGTAGGCCTTAAGCACGGGGAGATCGAACTGGGTGCCGTTGAAGGTGACCAGGAGGTCGAACTCGGAGAGAACTTGGGGGAACTGTTGCAAGTTATGGCCCTGGACGAACTGGCGCATACGGTCGCCGTCATACAAACCCACCACCGTCACCAGGAGGCCCGGCCAGACGCTG
This sequence comes from Desulfobaccales bacterium, assembly GCA_049696835.1. GTDB lineage: Bacteria > Desulfobacterota > Desulfobaccia > Desulfobaccales > 0-14-0-80-60-11 > 0-14-0-80-60-11. The sequence continues at coordinate 520 of JBAVUP010000084.1, read as the reverse complement.
CCGGTGGTCTCGATGTCAAGGTAGGCGGTGCGGGGGCGGCAGTGGCGAAAGAGGCGCCAGTGTTCCCCGGCCTGGAGGCGGGCGGCGAAATAGGCGGGGTCGTCCAGGTGGGATAGAGACGATTGCAGCTCGGTTTGCAGCCAGTTGAGCCGCTCCCGGGACAGGCCCCGGAGGCGCGGCGCGGCCAGGAAATCCTCCCAGGTGGCCAGGCCCTGTCGCCAGAAATGAGCCTCGGAGAGGGGACCGATGCCGGGGAGATGGATGAAGGTCCGCTTCAGCATATTTTAAACATATCATTGCCTGGGGATTCTGTCATCCCAAGTCCGATTACAGCCTTGCTCTATACCTGGTGGCACAGGCATCCTGTCTGTGCATGAACAGGCTGGAAGCCTGTTCCACTAAGTGCTTTGGTTTGTAATTTGGAATTTTCTGGAGTTTAACTCAAGCCATTTTTTGGACATAACTTTTCTAAATAACATTTATTACATTCAGGTTTTTTTGGTCTGCACCAATTTCTTCC
>JBAVUP010000083.1:0-2168 GCA_049696835.1 Desulfobaccales bacterium | reverse complement strand
TCAATAATTGGCAAATGGCTATTGCAAGAAATGATCGAAAATAGCGAGTTTAAACATCCTAACGAGACTGCCGCCAAAAAATGGGGTAATCTTGAAATATTGAGCAATAACACTTTGGAATTTTACTCTTCTGAGACGGGGGGAAGGTGGAACGTACTCAATGATGGAGGAATAAAAGTTATCTCCGATTATTGGGGAACGTTTTTTCTATCAACTGAAGGAGATAAGTTAATAATGACTTTTCCTGATGATCAAACTAAATATATTTATAAAAAAATAAAGTGATAATACTGTTTGTAGTTGCAGTGGATAAAGTTATCACATCAAAGTGACTTGGGATTGAGTTGAACCTTGCAACCTGAATTAAGGTACTGCAAGCAAAGGCGGACAAACCGCGTCGCTGAATTTCGTCGTTATGCTGTTACGTTGAGTGAGAAAAGAGGAGGTCCTCTATGCGCAAGCGCATTATCGGTCATGGCCCTGGTGAGGTCGCAGCCGCCGAGCCCGGCTGGATGGACCTTGAACGCCTGGCACAGGTCGAAATCACGTCCGAAGATGTCGGCTACCCGATTGAATCGGCACTGATTCCACGTATGGGCTCGGGTTGGCGGGCCGGGCAGCCTGGGGAGCAGACGATCCGCCTCCGGTTTGATGAACCGCTAAGAATCAAACGGATTCGCTTAGTGTTCCATGAAGGTGAGCAGGAGCGCACCCAAGAGTTCGTTTTACGGTGGTCACCAGACGGCGGTCTGTCGTACCGGGAGATTGTGCGCCAGCAGTATAACTTCAGTCCACTGGGGGGGGCGCGGGAGCTCGAAGACTACGACGTCGATCTCGACGGGGTAACGGCGCTCGAATTGAAGATTGTGCCGGACATAAGCGCTGGTAGCGCCCGGGCCTCGCTGGCGCAGCTGCGTGTGGCGTAATTATCTGACTGACTTCGGCCATTAGTGCAAAGGGGGCCAGCCTGACAGATCGCTGCAGCCTACCGCGTCGGATCAAAGGAGAGGTGAGTTGAGCGAACAGGAAGCCAAAAGGGAAATAGCCCAAGCAAAAAAAGAACTTCTGGAAGCGAAAACCAAGCTGAAAGAATTAAGCGCTAAACTCATGGAACTCTCGGACGTGATGAAAAAAATAGAAGCAGCTCAAGGCCGGCTGCAGAAAGTCGAAGAAAAACTGTTTCGTGAGGAATTTATCAAAAAATCGTTTTTCGACCGCATTGATAATGAAAAACCTTAGAAGGGCTCGATAGCCGCGTAACCCTGGGCCAGGATTCACTACCATTAATCCTGGAGCGCGTTGGAGGAAGATGGTTTCTGGGGGGCTGCCGATAACCTGCCCTGGAGCGCCGCGGGAACCTCTATCTTCCGTTCCTTGATGATGGCCGTGGCTTTTTCCCGCACTATCTTTCTCATGTCGAAAAGGTCCTCTCCCTCGACGCAGGTCACGAAATATTGCCTGAACCGTGTCGGGTTTTTTCTCCACATCCCAAGCAACTGGGTCCAGACCTGACGCCGGTATGACGGCCGCACCCCTTGCCACCAGAGAATTTTGAAAAACGCCTTAATTTCGATGCATATCTGGCGCCAAGTCATGCCCTGGTCGGGGACGCGGTCCTTGGGCAAGGGGCTCCCTGGGGCGACCGCCTGGACCCGGCGAGTCGGCCGCATGGCCAGATAATAGCGGTAGGCCCTTGCCAGGTAACGGGATGGTTCATACAGGTAGTCCCAGGCTTCGACGTATTCCTGCATGATCTCGGCTTCTGGTCGGTCCGGCTCATAGTTCAAGGCTGAGAAGGTCCCCGCGTCATCTCCCACATCGGCTCGCAGCCGCCCTTCTCTCTCCAGTCGATGCCACAGGCTGGTATGCGGGGCGGCCTGCAGGACCCCAAGCATGGCCACGGGTATGTCAGCCTGTTCTATAAAGGCACAGATGCGCTCGCCGGCCCCTGTCGTTTCCCCGTCCAGACCGATGATGAAACTGCCAATAACCTCCAGGCCATTCTTCTTGAGGGTGTACAGCGATTCTAGGAGCGGGTTCTTGATGTTGTGATATTTGTGGCTGGTTTGCAGCACATTCTCATCCGGAGACTCGATCCCGATAAAAACTTCCCTCAGGTTGGCCGCGGTCATGAGGTCGATCATTTCCGGATCCTGCCCCAGGTTCAC
>JBAVUP010000082.1:0-1614 GCA_049696835.1 Desulfobaccales bacterium | reverse complement strand
GAGGATTACTTCTCATAGTACGAGGTTTTAAATTCCCTCCCCCTTGAGGGGGGAGGGTTAGGGTGGGGGTGGCGTAGTTTTTAGCTGGTTACAGCTACTTGCTCATGCTGCCCCTCTTCCCCTTAGGTAGTGGGGGAAATTCTACCCAATTATATTTTGCCGGTTATTTCTGCGACATAACCATAGGTGCCTTTGCCTTTACTGCTCACTGCTCACTGCTCACTTTCCCAAGGACATTAAATTTGAACCAGAATAACCTCATCGCTGGTATCGACATCGGCTCCCGTTCCATTGAGCTGGTACTCCTTAAGGGGGGTCGTATGGTGGATTGGGCCAGGCTGCCCACCACCTTCGACCCCCTGACGCAATGCCGCCGTTTGCTGCAGTCAGTCAATGGCGTCCCCATTGTCGCCACCGGCTACGGCCGGAAACTCGTGAAAGAAAATTTCCCGGAGCGGCAGGTTACCGCCATCACTGAAATTCAGGCCTACGCCCTGGGGGCCCGCTATCTGTGCCCAAAGGCCCGCACCGTGCTGGACATCGGCGGCCAGGACACCAAGGCCATCGCCCTGGCCCCCGACGGCAAGGTGCTGAAATTCGACATGAACGACCGCTGCGCCGCGGGCACCGGCAGGTTCCTGGAGTTCATGGCCACCACCCTGCAGGTGGAGTTGGAGTCATTCGGCGCCTTTGCCCTGCGGGCCGGCAAACGCCTCCAGATCAACAGCATGTGTACCGTTTTTGCCGAAAGCGAGGCCACCTCCCTCATGGCCCGGGGCGAGGCCGCGGCCAACATCGCCATGGGTCTGCACCTGGCCATCGTCCAACGCACCGGGGCCATGCTGCGCCGGGTGGGGCTGACGCCGCCGCTCGTCTTCGCCGGCGGCGTGGCCCACAACCCTTGCGTTCTGAAGCTCCTGGAAGAAAGCCTCCAAACAACCCTCATCGTCCCGGAGCAGCCCGACCTGGTGGGCGCCCTGGGGGCGGCCCTTTATGGCCGGGGAAAAAAGGGGAACAGGTGAAAAGTCTCTTTCCCCCTTTCCCCCTTTTAACCCTGTCTCAATCCCCTGCCCTCCCCTGCTTTCCCGGTTTTTGATGGAAAAATCCTTTTTGATAAGATATATATTGGCAAATAAAAGGTTTTGGTCGCCGCTCACTTATGTACAAAGATGATTTGCGCTTATACGCACGCCTGCTCACTTATCTGAAGCCCTACAAGTTCCGCATGATTGCCGCCATCATAGCCATGCTGGGGGTCTCGGTGCTCACCGCCCTGTTGGCCTACCTGGTGAAACCGGTTCTGGATGACGTCTTCTCCGGCAAGAAAGCGCCAAGGCTCAATTTTGCTGCCGCCGCTCATTGTCATCCTCTATGAGTCCCGACATATGATAGACTTACTGCTGGAACTAATGTAGAGAATTTATATGACTCAGCCAGATCGACTCAGCCAACCCCTGGCCGACACATTGACCTGTCCTCTCTGTCACGGCGATTACCAGTCCTCGGAATCATACAACAAAAGCCGGATTTTTTCCTGGTGGCAGGAACAAGGGCATCTTTTCTCCCAGAAGGTTTTGGACCAATATCGAGATTTTACCCAAACCAGCCTGATGA
>JBAVUP010000081.1:0-5926 GCA_049696835.1 Desulfobaccales bacterium | reverse complement strand
TGATCCGGGAATGCTGCGCAGGCTCCTGGAAAAGCACCTGACCGTGCACCCTCCTTCGCATCCGCCACCACCGCGGACCGCGGCCAGGGGGTTGATGGATTAGTAGCCGCCGCGACACAGACCGCCTCGTTTACCGCTGCTTCCTTCCGGACCTGACGGGGTTCACAAGCGTCTGTTGCGCAGGGTCCAATCCGCCGCCCTGGTCAACGCTCAACGGCAGCGCTGCAATCCTCAATGAGGGACTTCAACCCCGCCTAAGCGGATTGCGGGTTACAGGGCACCGCTAGCTCCCCATCTAGCACGGCCAGGTTTGAAAACGGCTCAGCGATCGACGCGTTCGCGTAACTCTTTGCCCACTTTGAAAAAGGGCAATTTTTTGCCGTCCACCTTGATGAGGTCGCCGGTTTTGGGGTTGCGGCCCTTATAGCCGTTGTAAAATTTAACCTTAAAACTGCCAAAGCCGCGAATTTCGATGCGTTCCTTCTGCACCAGGGCTTCCGCCATATTCTCAAAAACGGCGTTAACCACCATTTCCGCCTTTTTCAAGGTGATATTTTCGGCTTTGGCCAGAGCTTCGATGAGTTGCGACTTGTTCATCCCGCTCTACTCTCCTTGGTGGCGCGCGCCTGAGCCCTTGCCTGGGTCTGGCAGCTCAATCGCCGATAAGCTAATTTACCTAAAATAATAATAAAAATCCTGTCTGAGGTAAAGAAAAAAATGCAAGCCGGGGTTCGGCCGGGCTACCAGCCACTGGGGGGAGGCTCAAATCCGGCAAACCTGGGGTCAGGCCTGCGCGGCGGCCACCGCTCAAGGGCTTACCGGCCAGCCCCTCTCCCCGGGGCATATTTCCCGGCAATAAACCCCTGCCGGTCATTCTGCCTCAGAGGTTAATCACTGTCCGCCCTTTGGCAAGGGGGACCGCGTCACCCCAGTCCACCCCCCGTGCTGAAGTCGCCTCCATCAACTCAGCGTGCGCAGGTGCTTTATGGGCCCGCGCGAGACGGCTGGGGGCCGAGGCCAGCATCGGGAAAAGCCCCGGTCTGATGTCCCCGGGGGTTAAACATGGTAATATGCAAAGAGAGAAAACCTTGGTCTCCACCGGTGCAGAAGTCAGCAGGGACTATCCTGGGACACCGGGGGGACCGGCTGATCGGGAGGTTTTGCCATGGCATTCACCACGCTCAAACTCCGGGTGGCGGGGATGGTCCGGCGGGGCGGCTTCGTGTGAAGCGGCTGCCCTGACGCCGTGCGCGTCGCCCTTACCACCCTCCGGGGCATTGGGGCCGTGGCTTATGATGACCGGGAGGACATATTCACGGTCCGCTTCGACCCCCAACAAATTAAGCCAGAGGATATCGTCGCCGCGGTCTGGATGGCCGGAAGACAGGCGGGCCGGGAATACCTGCCCGAGGTGATTTTCTGAAGGTGCGGCCCGGCAAGGCAGGATTGGGACTGGCGCCCTGGCAGGCGCACATCCCAAGGAATACTCTCGTGCCCCGTCCCGCCCAGGGACCGTGAGGGCACCAACCCTAAATAACGCCGGCCGCCGCTAGGCGGGCGGCAAGATCCGGGCTCAGGGCTCCAGGGGATTTTCCTGGGGATATCCTTCCGCCTGGGACGGCACGATCCCGCCGCCGTCTCCCGCCAGAAAAAAGGCAAACAGGGATAAGACCAAGACTCCGACGAGCATACCGATAACTAACCCGGCAAAAAAGGCGACCATGCCCATCTTCCCGCCTCCTGCATCCCCCTGGGTGAACCCCCCATTGGCCCTTGCCGCGAGAATTACCTCTGGCCTACTTTAGCCCTGACTCCAACGCATGCAGAGCCAGGTTAGTTTCTTTAAACAATATTTAATGATTCTTGTCTAAAATACAATCGGTAAAAGTACCTAAAAACAATAATCCCCGCAGGTTTTTTCCCCGAGCGGGGACCAAGACTGGACTATGATGGCCCCCATACCGCCATCGCCGGTCCGGCCAGTGGCGGCATGACCTGGGGGCCGGAGGGTCCCCCTATATTTGGGCGGACAATTTTTTCGGCCTGGGACCCCCTGACGGCGTCACCTAAGATTTCGAAGGCAGGAGCGCCAGCCCGCCGGCCCCTAAATGCAACAACGCCACCAGGCCGAGGGCCGGCACGATCCCCCACACCGGCAGCACCAGCAGGCTGACCCCCAGGGTTCCCAGGGTGGCCCCCAGGAGGTCCGCGGCATAGAGGATGCCCCCCTGACCCCGGACCTCAGGGCTGCTCCGGCTCCAGAGGGCGGCGCTGAGGGCGAAGACCCCGCCGCCGCCTACTCCCGCGGCCACTAAAACCAGGATGTAACCCGCCCGGGTGCCCAATTCCCACCCGGATGCCGGCAACGAGACGCCCCACTGCAGCCACAGCGCCAGGGCCGCGGCCAGGACCCCCAGCCCGGCCTGGAGCCCCGCCAGGAGCCGCAACCCGGCGTGGGGCCGGCCGGCCACCTGAGAGCCCGCGGCGCTGCCCGCCGCCATGCCGGCCATGAAGGCCGCAATGAGTATCCCCAACTGTTGATAGAGGGAACCGAACCTCGTCTGGTAGAGGACGAGGACCAGAATTTCCAGGGCCATGGTGCCCAGCCCCATCACCATCACCTGGCAAGGATACCGGAGCCCGGGGCGGCGGCGGATTCCGGCCCCCACCGCCGCCAGGGCCAGGACCAGGGCCACCCAGGGTACCGCCGGCGGCAGGTCTTGCAGGGCGAGCAGGAGCTCCTTGACGCCCAGGCCTTCCTGCTCGGTGCTGAGCACCAGGTCAAAGAAGTAGCACCGGGGTTTCAGGTCGGTATTGACCGCCGGCGGTTGCTGGCGCAGGACCTGGTCAAGGTATTGGCGGCGCCAGGGGGAGAGATCCTGGAGGAGGTAATACTCCCGGACGTATTGCAACGAAAGTTGCCGATTCTTAAGCCGCTCCACCAGGACCTCCGGGTCGGTAACCAACACCCCCCGGCTGGGGGAGGCAAAGAAGCGCACCTGTCCGCCGGGAAAGGCTACCACCTCCGGGAAGACCTGGCCCAGGGTGTGGTAAGCCATGCCCAGGTAGGCGGCCCGCAGGGGGGCCAGACTGGTCTCCGCCCCCGTCAGGGCGAAGCTGAAGACCCCGCCGGGCAAAAGCTTCCGGGCCACGATCTGGAAAAACTCCCGGGTATAGAAGCGATTGAGCTGGGCGCTCCGGGGTTCCGGCAACGCCATAAGGATGACGTCATAACGGTCGGGGGTGGTCGCCAGAAACCGCCGGGCATCCTGGTAGATGAGGTGCACCTGGGGATACCGGGAAAGATTGGCCGCGGCCGGCAGAAGCGACTGGGCCAGTTTCACCAGATAGGGGTCCAACTCCACGTAATCCACCCGAGTGATGGTGCGGGTCTTAAGAATCTCCGCGCCCAGGCCGGCCACCCCGCCCCCCAAGAGCAGCACCCGTTGGGGCCGGGGGTGCTCCAGCAGGCCTAACTGAACCTGGTGCTCGGCGGTCAGGGGATCGGGATAGGTGAACTGCCAGAGGTTGTTGGCAAAAAAACTGATTTGCCCCGCTTCCCGGGTAGCGGACAGGAGGGCGTAAGGGCTGTCCACGGTGGCGAGCACGGTGCGCCCGGGCCACTCCCAGCCGCGGCTGGCCGAATCCAGCCGGGGGGTAAAGATCACCGCCACCCCCAGCACCAGGAGATTCACGGTGAGCGCGGCGCGAACCATGAGGGTCCGGGGGCGGGCCAGGAGCCAGGGCGCCAGGGCCAGAAGCAGGCCGGTGGCCAGACCCAGGCTCAGGTTGGCAAAGCGGCCCACGAACAAGAGCTGCAGGAGCACAACCCCCACGGCCGCGCCCAGGGTCTCCAGGTAGTAGACCCGGCCGGCGGCCCCCTGGGGGGACGTGCCAGCCCAGGCCTGGACCGCGCCGGGGAAAAAGTAGCCGGAGACCAGGCCGAAGGGGGCCAGCAGGGCGAAAAACAGCAGGAAGGTGGTCCCCAGCGGCAGGGATTGGCCCGGAGGCAGTTGCGCCAGGGTGGGCAGGGCCCGGCTCATCAGGATGGTGGCCGGCAGGAGGAATCCCAGGAGGGCCAACAGCCCGCTTAGACGGGCCGGCTCCACCGCGGCGGGATGCAGCCGGCCGCCCGCCAGGCTGCCCAACCCGACCCACAGGAGCCAGCACCACAACCCCAGGGCCAGCTTCAGCTCCTGGCCCTGGGCCAGGACCAGGAGTTCCCGGAGGATCAGGACCTGCGCCACCATGGTCCCGGCGCCGTAGGCCAGGACCAGGCCCCGCATGGCTATCCTGCCGGAAGGCTGCATGGGGTTTTATTTCACTCGTTCCCAAGTTGTACTTGGGAACGAAAATGGTTGCCAAGCTGAGCCCGGCTGATCAAGGCGTTATCCTCTCGTGCCCAAGTTGGACTTGGGCACGCCCACATGGCTCAAAGCTGCGCTTTGCTTCATAATTCAATCGTATCAATCTCCAACACCCCATCCTGGCCGAAGTAATTGCGGGCGCTGGAATAGCGCCAGTCTTCGGGGCGATCCACTAATCCCGCCCTCACGGGATTATAGTGAATATAGTCCAGCTTCTGTCTGAGCATATCTTCGGTGGTAATCGCCTGGGGGTGGAAGCCCTCCTGCCAGACCTGATGCTGACTGTTACTTTTATGCACGCCTTTGAAGAATTCAAACTGCTTGAGTAGCCAGGGCTTGTTTTCTTGGCGGGCGACCGCCAGGATTTCTCTGGCAGTATGTCTTTTAAAGTCTTGAATCACCTGTGAGAGATTATCTGAGGAGACCACCAGGTGAAGATGATTGTCGAGAATGACATAGGCATGGAGGCGCAGCCCCTTTTGTTGGCGGCAGAAGGTGAGGGAGGCGGTGATAATATCGAGATATCTGGTGCGGGTGAACACGGGCAGCCAGCCCACAATGGTGCAGGTAATGAAATGGGGTGCCCCTAGTTCGCTGATCTTATAGCGGCTGCGCATAATGATGGTAAGGTGTCAAAGCTCAGCTTTGACTAAAATATGGCGTTCCCAAGTACAACTTGGGAACGAGGGGGTAACTGCACCATTATATCTATCTTGGAGGATCGCTCAACGAGCAGTTTAGGTTCCGCTCCAAATGCTCGAAGTGTCCAACCCATAATCACTGGCGCGGTGAGGTCGAATAGGTCTACCGCATTCAACACACTTGCAACTTGGATCAGGTTGACCGACTTTTCGTGCATTGTCCCTAAGGATGATTGCATCATTAATTCTAACTAGGTTTCCATTAATTAGACATTCTTCTGCTCGAGGCATATTCATCTCCTTTCTTCTCATTCATTTATTGTTCCCAAGCACATACAACTCGGGAACGAAAAAGCAAGACCCGCCCTCACCATCGTGCCCAAGTTGCACTTGGGCACGCACACCTGGCGCTAAGCTGCGCTTTGCTTCAACTATAGTCTCATTCAATATTGTACCGCTTTAACTTCTCCCGCAGGGTCTTGCGGTCGATGCCCAGGGCTCGGGCGGTTTCGCTCTTGTGGCCGTCGCAGCGCTGCAAGGTCTGGATAATGTGGTCCCGTTCCAGGTCCTTGAGGGACACCCCGGCCGAGGCTTCGGCGGCCGGCGTCAGGATGGTGCCGGCAAAGACCAGGTCCGCGGGCTCCAGATACGGCCCGGAGCTCAAGACCACCAGGCGCTCCACGGTATTCTCCAGCTCCCGGACGTTGCCGGGCCAGTCATGCCGCACCAACAGGTCCATGGCATCCGGGGAGATACCGCGCATATCTTTCCGCAGCCGGGCGTTATACTTCTCCAGAAAGTGTTGGACCAGCAAGGGGATATCGCTTTTGCGCTCCCGGAGCGGCGGCATCTGGAGCAGGACGACGTTGAGGCGGTAAAACAGGTCTTCCCGAAAGGTGCCGTCCTTGATGGCCTTGG
>JBAVUP010000080.1:0-4217 GCA_049696835.1 Desulfobaccales bacterium | reverse complement strand
CGTGCTCCTGGCGGCGCGGCCACGGATTTACCTCATCCAACGACAGCTCTCCTCATCCTTGACCAGGCGTGATGTTCAGTCCACTGGGGGGAGATGGCCGCGGTGTTGGCGGCTGGAGCGTCGGGGGCACGATTTGCTGCTGGATGACCTGATCCGGACTCACCGGCAACTTAAAGGGAAATTCGCCGGTGCCGGGGGCGTGGCCCGGCCCGATCCACAAGGCGCCTTCCCTTAGCCCCGTGTCCATCAGTCCCTCCAGGCTGCGGAGCATCTGCGGGGTCATGGTTTTGCCCAGATATGGTTGTCCTCCCAAGGGGATCTGGGTAAATTCCATGGCATGGAGCAGGAGCAGGGCGGGCAGGGTGGGGAGATTGGACTTGATCCCCAACAGGCCGTGAGACAGATACACCGAAGTGAAACCGGGCATCAGGAGCGTGAACCAGTCGGTGCCGCGCACGCCGATGATGGCGGTGTGCGTTTCCATGAGGAAATCCGGTTCTGCCGGGTTGAGGACGCGCTTGACCACGGTGTGCACCAGGCCCTTAAAGAAGCGCAGCATCACCCGGCGTTCCCCCCGGTCGGGGTTATAGACATAATCCGCGATGGCCAGGCGGGACTCCGGCGCCAGGATGATGATGGAGTCGTCCACCATGGTGAGTTCGGCCCTGGCCTTGGCCTTGGTGCGGATGACGTCGCCGGGCTCCACCCCGTCGGCGACCTTGACGGCGAGGGCGGGGATCTTGCCGCCCTTAAGCAGGTTCACCTCGCCCCTTATGTGGGTGAAGCGGCCGACGACCGCGGCGTGGGCCGCCGGCGGCACTGCAACTGCCATCACGATAAGGACCATCAACGCTAAGCGAATTTTCTGTCGCATGATAGCCACTCCTCTCCGTGGCACAGGCGTCCCGCCTGTGCATGGAACCGCATACAGGTGGGCGTGCCCACCCTCCATGGCTCATGAACCTGGGATATCCGAAAACTTTTAAGGCCGGTAGGGCGGGCCTCTGTGCCCGCCACATCGACTACTGATGGTGCACAGGATGCACCCTACATGACTTGGCTGTCAGCCAAAATACCCTTGAGTCCTGTTACAATCAGCGGAAGCTCGTTTTTGATGGTCTCCCATAGGATTTTCGGGTCAACGCCGAAATACTCATGTATGACGATATTGCGCATGTCGCCCATTTCCTGCCAGGGGATCGCCGGATACATGACGGTAACCTCTTCCGGCACCTTGCGGGCGGCCTCACCAATCACCGCCAAATTATAGAGCACGGCCTTCATGGATTTGTTGTCCTGGCGGAAAGCCACATAATCCATGTCCCGAGTGATTTCCAGAGAATCCTGCACAGCCTCCGGGATGTCGGCAATTCTAAATTTCCAATCCCTGACCGGCATTTTGGGCCTCATGCAGAATGCCCTCGCGGAGCAAAGATTTCAGGGCCTCAGGGGTAACCAGGTCCACCGGCCTGCCCAGCAGGTCTGACAGACGCTGCTTAAGACGCACAAAGGCCAGCAATCCGACGGGCCTGGAAAATTCCACCAGGATGTCGATGTCGCTTTCCGGCCCGGCTTGGCCGCGTACCATGGAGCCAAAGAGTTTCAAAGACTTAACCCCCGCCTCCCGCAATTCGGCTTTATGGCATCGCAAAATATCCAAAGGCATCATGGTCGCCATGAGATCAATCCCTCATAACAGCCTGCAAAAAATCATCGAACAGATAATCGGCATCGTGGGGGCCCGGGGAGGCCTCGGGGTGGTACTGCACCGAGAAGGCCCGGAGTTTAGGATGGCGCAAGCCCTCCAGGGTGCCGTCATTGAGATTGACGTGGGTCAGTTCCACCGCGGGGTCCGGGATGGATTCCAGGTCCACGGCAAAGCCGTGATTCTGGGAGGTGATCTCCACCCGGCCGGACAAATGGTTCTTCACCGGCTGGTTGGCGCCCCGGTGGCCGAACTTGAGCTTGAAGGTCCGCCCCCCCAGGGCCAGGCCCAGGAGCTGGTGCCCCAGGCAGATGCCGAACATGGGCTGGGAGCCCAGACACTGGCGGACGTTGTCGATGGCATAGGTGACCGCGGCGGGGTCGCCGGGGCCGTTGCTGAGGACGATGCCATCGGGCTTAAGCGCCAAAATGGCGGCGGCGGGAGTGGCGGCCGGCACCACCAGGACTTCCAGGCCCCGTTTCTTTAAGTTTCTGATAATATTAAACTTTACGCCATAGTCGTAGAGGACCACCTTTTTGCCGGATTTCTGGGCCCAGAGGGTGGCCAGGTCCACGGGGGCGCGGTCCTCGGACGGGAAGTCGGGCCACCAGTAGGGTAGGGCACAGGTCACGGTGGGCACCAGGTCTTGCCCCTCCATGCTGGGGAGTTCCCGGGCCCGGCGCACCAGGGACGCGGGGTCCAGATCCAGGGTGGAGATAAGGCCCCGCATGGCCCCCACTTCCCGGATCCGCTTGGTGATGGCTCGAGTGTCCAGGCCTTCCACCCCCAACTTGCCGGAGGCCTTGAGATAATCCGCCAGATTGCCTTGGGCGCGCCAGTTGGAAGGGTAGGGGTGGTACTCCTTGACGATAAAGCCTTCCACCTGGACCCCCCGGGACTCCAGGTCCTCGGGGTTGACCCCGTAATTGCCCATGAGAGGGTAGGTCATGGTGACGATCTGTCCCTTATAGGAAGGGTCGGTGAGGATCTCCTGATAACCGGTCATGGCGGTGTTGAACACCACCTCGCCGCCGCACTCGCCGGCCCCGGTGAAAGACCGACCCCATAAGACCAAGCCATCTTCCAACGCCAGTAACGCTTTCAAAGACTACCTCGAAATTCCAGGATTTCTTATAAATATACCATAGCTATGACCGGACACGGACTTTTTTTTGCCGCAGGGCCGATCGCTTGAGATCCCGGTCTGCTCTTGCGACCATTCCGGGCCTTGGCAGGCGACCAAACCGCCAACTTAGCAAGGCGTCTGATATTATCAGTAAATATAATAAGTTATAAATTTACCGCATAGAACGCCGCTGGCGGGGCGATTTAAGGGGAACCAAGGGTTTACCCTGGCCTGAATTTTGGAGCGCAGGAGGCTGAGGTTCTCAATCGAAGTATCTCATGGTTGTTGGTCCGGTCCACGTTCAGGAAAGCATTACTTTGGCGCGCTATTTGTGATATTGTGATAACAATTAAGAAGATCCGGCGGCGCGAGATTGAAACATCCTTCTGACTTTGCCAGAGATAGGCGACGCCGGAGGAAGGACGGGTAATGGAAGCCGATCAGGTCAGCAAAACCGCCATGGGCACCGCCTTCATGCGGGCTTACCATGCCGCCCATGACCACCCCAAAATTTTCGATGACTTCCTGGCGCATCAATTGATCACGCCGGAAGAACACCGGGAGAGCGAAGAGCGCCACCTCAGGGCGTTCCAGGTCTTTGACCCGGCTTGGGCGGCGTCGTGTCCTGATCGGGCCAGCGCTCTGTCATGCTGGATGCAGAGTGCCGGCGCCCCCCCCATCGTCCTCGGGCGGGCGCGGTATGCGGAAGACCAGCTGGAGAAGGCCGTCAGGCAGGGGGTCAAGCAATATGTGATCCTCGGGGCCGGGATGGATACCTTTGCGTTGCGGCGCCCGGATTTGTCGGCGCGGCTGCACGTGTTCGAGGTCGACCATCCCGCCACGCAGGCCCGCAAGCGCCAGCGCCTCCGGGGAGTGGGCCGGGAGCATCCGGCCCAACTGCAGTTCATCCCGGTGGATTTTAATCAGGAGGATCTGGCCGCGGCTCTCAGGCGCTCAGCGTATGACCCGCAGGCCCCAAGCTTTTTTAGCTGGCTGGGCGTCACCTATTATCTCACCCGCGAGGCGGCGTGCGCCACGTGGCGCGCCATCACCGAGGTCGCCCCGGCGGGCAGCACGGTCGTCTTCGATTATCTGGATGCCGACGCCTTTGTCCCCGAGAGCGCCGCCCGACGCGTGCAGTTTATGCTGGAGATCGTCAGGCGGGTGGGCGAGCCGATGCTCACGGGCTTTGATCCGCCCGAACTCGCCGGGGACCTGGCCCGCCTCGGCTTACGGCTCCATGAGGACCTGAGCCCCGCCGACATCCAGGAACGTTTTTTTGCGGGACGTACGGATGGTTATCATGCCTGCGAGCATGCGCACTTTGCCCGGGCGGTGGTCGCCTAGGGTTAGGTCCCATACTACCGTACAATTTCCAGCCCCTAT
>JBAVUP010000079.1:0-45680 GCA_049696835.1 Desulfobaccales bacterium | reverse complement strand
CGCCCGAACTGCGGGAAGTCCCGCTCGATGCACATACCGATGCGGTACCACAGCCGGTCGGTCTGGCCGCCGATCATCATGTAACCGTCCCGGCAGGGGTTCCACTCATACTGGTTCAGGTTGGGGTCCCAGGCGCCGGTCCGGGCCTTGATGCTGCCGTTGAAGCCGTACCAGGCGATATCGAAGTCCAGGATGTCCATCTGGGTCTCGGCCCCGGTTACCTCGCAGAACTGGCCGCTACCGCCCAGCTCATTCCGCCAGTACAAGGCCGCCAGGATGGTATTGGCGCCCTGCTCCCCGGCCACGTAATCCGCGAACCAGACGCCGGACCGGGTGGGGTCGCCGCCCTTGCCCCGGGGCAACTGGTCCTGGGGGAAGCCGGTGTTGTGGACGAAGGAATTGGCACAGCCCCCGAAGGGCTCCAGGGTCCATTGGCCATACTTGGAAAGTTTATCTTTATAGGGGCCCCAAGTGCCCCGGACTGCCATATTCAGATAAACCAGGCGGGGAAACAATTTATTGAGATGCCGGTAACCCAGCCCCAGGCTGTCCATGTAACCGGGAGGCATCTCGTCGATGACGCCGTCCATCTGGCTGGCCAGGGTCTGGTAGATGGCCCGGCCTTCTTCCGTCTCCAGGTTCAGGGTGACGGATTTCTGGCCCCGCATCTCGTGCAGGAAGTCCAGGCCGCACTTTTCCCCGGTGAACTTGTCCGCCAGCATGTACTCTTCCCGGCCGAAGGGGGTGAGCTGCCGCAGGGGATCGCCTTCGGGGGGTTCGATGTTGATCACCTCGGCCCCGGCCTCGGCCAGGAGCGCGGCGCAGAACTTATTGGCCAGTCTCCACTGGCCTACACATAAAAATCTGAAACCCTGCAAGGCTTCAGGCTTGCCGAAGGCATATTCATACCTGAGGTTGTCCTCGCTCCACTTACCGAAGTCCTCCGCCTTACGTTTGGCGTAGGTGTTGGCCATCACCCATTCGGGATCCGGCGGCGGCGTCACCGGCCAAGGCCGGATGTCGGGATTCATCAAATCCATAGTGTCGGCCCGACTTTTGATTTCGATATTACGCTTTTCCGCCATGCTAAGACCTCCCATCTTGTTCTTCAGAGACTTGGACGACTGTGAACCATGATTTATTCCGCTTGAACACGAAGGTCATCCGAATTAACCAAAATACCTACGAACTAACTGCCCTTGGCCCCAAGGCGAGGCCGCGGGCGCACCTTCAGCCGCGCCCCGTCGATCCTGCCGGGCAGCGGCGACAAACGCCTCCCACGGGAGGCGCGCTCCCCTTGGTTCTGTCACCTCCTTCCTGATTCTGGGATGATGCTGCGACTCCAATCAAGGTGGCTCATGATCGAGCCGGAAACAAAAATGTATGGCCCCTTTGGTATCAGATTACTACTTCAAGATTCTTGCCAATAATGAAAAAAACGATAAAACCTGAAGTTCTATAGGGTTAAAGGTTTTAGTGATTTTGATTACTGTATTAAATCTGACTTCATAAATAATTAACTTATGGATTTTTCTAAATTATTAAGACTGTATAGAAACTGACCCCTTCCAATTTCTCTCTAATCCATAGCGCTGAATCTTGCTGTACAAGGTGCTCCGGCTCACCTGGAGCCGACGGGCGGCATCATGTTTGTTCCAGTTGGATTCCTGGAGTACCCGCAGGATGAGATGACGTTCGTTCTGGGCCAGGGACGTAGATACGGACGCGACTGCAGTTTCCCGGAGAAAACGCGGCAGATGCCGCCGCCGGATCACATCCCCCTGGGCCAGGATAACCGCATGACTGACGGCATTTTCCAACTGCCGCACATTGCCCGGCCATTCATACTCCATGAGGGCTTCCATGGCCTCCGCCGCAAAGGTAACCACGTGTTTGCCCTCTTTCTGGTTGTATTTCTTTAAGAAATGGACCGCCAGGAGGGGGACGTCTTCTTTGCGCTCCCGAAGCAGGGGCAGATGAATGGAGATCACGTTCAACCGGTAATAGAGATCGTCCCGGAACTGCCCGGCTTCCACCCGGCGCCGCAGGTCCCGGTTGGTGGCGGCCAGCACCCGGACGTCCGCCTCTATGGGCCTCTCCCCCCCCACCCGCTCGAAACAATGGTCCTGCAAGAACCGCAGCAGCAGCACCTGGGTAGCCGGGGAGATGTCGCCGATTTCATCGAGAAACAGGCTGCCGCCGTGCGACCGCTCGATCCGGCCCTTGCGCTGGCGGATGGCTCCGGTAAAGGCGCCCCGTTCGTGCCCGAAGAGCTCGCTCTCCAGCAGGGTGGGGGAATAGGCCGAGCAGTTGGCCACCACAAAGGGGCCCCGATGGCGATGGCTTTGCTGATGGATGGCCTTGGCCACCAGTTCCTTGCCGGTGCCGTTTTCCCCCGTGATCAGCACCGTGGCGTCGGACTTGGAGATCAGATCGATTAATTCATAGATCTCGTGCATCTTCTTGCTCTTGCCAATGATGCCGTTATGGGAGACCTTTTCTGTTTCCTGTTGGCGCGACTGATACATCTTGATTCCATGAATCACCAGGTGGCGGATATATCCCGCAATCTGGGCAAAGAGGGCGTGAACGAAGTGGAGGTCTTCCCGCCGATACTCCCGGGAGGCGCGGGAACCCAGGAAAAAATAGCCGATGCATTCCTGCTGCATAAAGATGGGCAGGCCAAACCAACTGGGATAGCCCTCCACATATTTGTGCAGGAACGCCGGCAGCTTATGGCGGTCTTCCATCGTGACCATGAGCGGGTCTCTGATCTCCCTCAGGTACTGGAGAAAATCCCCCGCCTGACCCGCCTGCTCCAGTTTCTGGTGGAAGCGCCACAACGGTTCGGCCGCATCGTCGGCATATTCTGCCAGCGGCAGCAACTGATCCCGGCTGGCGTCCAGGATCAAGAAGAGCGCATCCGACTCGGGAAAGAGCTCCTGGGTAATTTCCTTTAAGAAATGAATCAGTTCCCGCAAAGAATTCTTCGAGCTCGACTGCCGGGAAATCTCAAACAGGGTCTCCAGTTGATGCTGGGTCCGCTGCAACTCCCGGGAGCGGAAGGCCAGGGCTTCCTCCGTCCGGCGTTTGTCGGTGATATCCTTCTCCAGGCGAATCACCAGGTCAACCCCCGAGCGGCCGTCAAGGAGCGGATACGTCATCACCTGTAACATCCGGTCCTGTCCCTCGGCATCCGGATACACCCTTTCCCGCACCGCGGCGAGCTTGGTTCTGCAGGTCTCCTGGACCGGGCACGAGGCGCTGTCCGGATCGCAGGGCTCGGTTCTTCCCAGAATAATCTCATAACAGGTTTTTCCGACCACCGCCCCGGCGTCCAGGCCGACCCGGGCGAGAAAAGAATGGTTGGCCTGCACGATCTGGTACGTTCTGGGATTGATGACGGTGAGATGGTCGGTGATCCCGTTGATCATCTTATCGTTGAATTCCAGGGCATGCCGGAGTTCGGCCTCCGCCTGTTTGCGCGCCGTGATGTCGGTAATGATCCCCACCGAGCCCAGGAAGGTATTGTTCACCTTTAAGGGAGCCGCGGCAACCAGACCTACCAGATCGGAACCATCCTGCCGGGTGAGGGTTAATTCATAGACCCCGGCCTCCCCTTGGCGGCGCTGTTCCATCTGAGCCCGGGCCACGGCCGCCGCCTCCTCATTCATAAATTCGTACATCGACCGCCCCAGGAGGGCGTCGGGAGGCAACCCCAACATCTCCCCCATGCACTTGTTGGCGAAGGTCACCCGGGCCGGTCCATCCACCACGAAGATCCCTTCCCGGGCATGTTCCATGAAAGTGCGGTATTGTTCTTCCGAGACCTTGAGCCGGTGTTCCAGGTCCCGGCGTTCGGTGACGTCACGGCCGTGCTCGATGGCCTGCATAATCTGCCCCGCCTCATTCCGCACCGGATAGCAGTGGATGACGAAATGACGTTGTCGGCCGTCCGGGAGGGTGATGATCTTTTCCCGTTGCCGGGTGGCGCCCGTGCGAAAGACTTCCCGGGCATGGCAGTTGTCGCAGACCGAACTGCGGTGGTGGAAGACCTCATAGCAGTATTTGCCGATGACGTCCCGGACGGAAAGCTGATAAAGATCGCCTAAGGCTGGATTGATCAGGTTGATGCGGTAGTGCCGATCGTATATGACCAGGGGATCGATAAGGCTGTCAAACACTCGGAAAAAAAGCCTGACTTTATTCTGAGACATGCCAGCTTCCCTCACTCGGTTCAGATTGGGAATGTCTGATTTTAAAAATGTAGAGAAATTGGACAAAAGGGGTCGGATAGAAATCACCTTAAAGCGATTTTTAGGTTCATGTCAAGATAAAAAATCAATAAGCCATGTATCGCAATAGCTTTTCTTCGATCGCGCTCTTGGGATCCATGATCGTCTCATCCGGTCCCCTCTTGGGGCGGACCCGGTTTTTATCCTCGTGGACCCGGACACCCTGGCCTGGGTCGCGGCCCCAAGGCCTTTCAGACCGTGCAGACCCCCGGCGTCGAAGTGATCCTCCAGGTCAAAGGCACGGTGCGCCAGGCCCTGGCCGGATTTAAGCAAGGCGAATTGAGCCGGGCCTCCGGACCGAATATCCGGGTCAGTGCTTGACCACCGGGCTCCAGCGGGATGGCGCGGCGGAGGCAGGCGTGGAGGGTTAAGACGATAAGCGGGGTGGGGTTACGCCGGACTGACGCCGTTGACGCCGCCGTTCACCAGGCGCACCACGGCCATGTCGGGGAAATAGTCGATGATGTTGAGGCCGCCGTAGTTCTGGTCCAGGCGGAACAGGTTATCCAGGGGCAGGCCCATGGCCTCGCTGAGGATGACCCGGTTGACCCCGGCGTGGGCCACGATGAGGAAGGCCTGGCGGTGGTGGGTCTGAATCAGGTCATTGAGCCGGGGCAAGGTCCGGGCGCCCACGTCCATGAGGCTTTCGCCTCCCGGAATGCGGAAGTTCGGGAGGTCCCGGAAGCGGGCCTGCAGTTCGGCGGGGTAGCGTTCGGCGATCTCGGTGAAGCTCAGGCCCTCCCAGACCCCGAAGTGAATCTCCCGGAACTCCGGGATGGCCTGGGGAGAAACCTGCCGGCCCCGGCTGATGATCTGGGCCCCGGTCAGGGCCCGGGTCAGGTCCGAGGCATAAATGCCCGCCAGGGGCACGGAGGCAAGCTGGGCCGCCAGGTCCTCCAACTGCCGCACCCCCTGGGGGGAGAGGCCGATGTCGTTGTTGCCGTGATAGCGGTCGGTATGGCCGTCGGCCACCTGGCCGTGGCGCACCAGGTAGAGGCGGGTGGGGGTCAGGGAACCTTTGGCGCGTTGGGTTTGGAGACGCATATGGTTTTTTTTCAAAGGAATTGGTGGGCAGTGCCCACCCTACATTTTATTCATCTCGTTCCCAGGTTGTACTTGGGAACGAAAATGGTTGCCAAGCTTAGCTTGGCGAGTTAAAGGGCGTTCCCAAGCTCAGCTTGGGAACGAGAGGAAAACCACCTCGAATTGATTTCTAACAGCCAAGTTGTAGAGGATGCGCGCACCAGACCTGCCTTCTGTTGTGAAGCCCAAGTATAGACAAGCATCTTTCATATTTGTAAAATAGTTATTACTTATGGTTACTACAACGCTTTTGCCAAATCTTTCAAAAATAATGTTTTTATTATTGTATCTTCCCGAGAGCTTATATCTAACGTTTTTTATGTCATCAGCTGGACAAAATTGAGGTTTAATATTTGAAAAAACAATCTTCGAGTGATTATAGCCGTGAGTTGTGAGTTCATATATACCGCGAGAAGCTCTATTCCAATATTTTGTAGAGCTTTGTTTATCAACTTCTGTCTCAATACAGCGTTGAAAATCTTCTTCTGCATTATTCTTCCCTATAATGAAATTGGCACAAAAAAACAACTGTAACCTATGAATAAGTGGATTCTCAGAAGAGACCCCACATACCAAGGCTGATAGAAGAAGAGAGTCTTCTATAGATAAATCCCTTGCATCGATATGCAATTGCTTAGAGCTCATATCGCCCTTTCACAATTTTTGCGCTTAAATTTTTCTTATTTTTTGAATAAGATTGGAAAATTTTTGACCACGAAATGAATATAAAATTAAGTAATTGTCTCCATCTTATTGTGTTTTCTACTCTTCCATAATGGCGTTGTTCGGCACTACCACTACGCCGTTTTCGGTGATGTGGAAGTGTTTGGCGTCCCGGGCGTGGTCCAGGCCGATGGTGAAGCCCGGCGGCACCCGCACCCCTTCTTCGATGATGGCTTGGCGAATATGGGCCCCGGCGCCCACCTCCACCCCGTCCCAGAGGATGGCCTCGCACACGGTGGCGCCTTTCCCCACCTTGACCCCGGGGGACAGCACGGCGCGCTCCACCGTGCCTTCGATGACGCAGCCCGAGGCGATGAGGGAGTCTTCCACGGTGACGTGGGCGCCCTCGGTGATGTACTTGCTGGGGGGATAGAGCTGGGGGCGGCTCCGGACCGGCCAGTCGGGATCGAACAGCTCAAATACGGGCCTGGTCCCCATGAGGTCCTGGTGGGCCGTGAAGTAGGCGTCCAACAGGCCGATATCCCGCCAGTAGCGGGGGCCGCCGGTGGCCGGGTCCTGGAAATTGAAGGCATAGACCTTCTTGCGCCCCACCATCTGGGGGATGATGTCCGCGCCGAAGTCGTGTTTGCCGGCCTTCTTCTTGGCGTCCTTGATGACTTCGGCCACCAGGACCTCGGCCTTGAAGATATAGACCCCCATGGAGACCAGGGAGAAGTCGGGATGGTCGGGCAAGCCCGGCGGGTCGGCGGGCTTTTCCAGGAAATTTTCCACTTCGGCCGCGGCGTTCACCTTGAGGATACCGAAGGAACTGCCTTCGGCCCGGGGCACCATGACCGCGGCCACGGTGAGGTCGGCATCCCGGCTCAGGTGGAAGTCCATCATCTCCCGGTAGTTCATCTTGTAGACGTGGTCGCCGGATAAGATGAGCACCTGTTGGGGGCGCTCCTGCTGCAGGAGGGTGAGGTTCTGGTAGATGGAGTCGGCGGTGCCCCGGTACCAGCGACTCACCATGATCTGCTGGGGGGGCATGGAGTAGATATACTCCCCCAGGTCGGGGTGCATGACGTCCCAGGCCTGGCGCAGGTGCTGGTCCAGGGAAAAACTGCCGTACTGGGTGAGCACGTAGATGCGGCGAATGCCGGAGTTGAGGCAGTTGGACAGGGTGAAGTCGATGATCCGGTAGATGCCCCCGAAGGTGATCACCGGCTTGGCCTTATCCCGGGTCAGCGGAAAGAGGCGTTCGCCCTTGCCGCCGGCCATGATGATGGTGGTGAGTTTTTTCAACGGGTCCGTCATGTATTGATCAACTCTTTGACTTTGGCTTTGAGTTCCGTCAGGTCGGAGGATTTCACCACGTAGGCGTCCGCGGCCCAGCTCATGAAGCTTTCCTGGTATTGGGTATAAGCGGTGTGCAAGATCACCGGCAGGCCCTCCTTGAGCCCCAGGATGCGGGGCAGGGCCTCCAGGCCGTCCATGCCGGGCATGCGGATATCCAGGATGACCAGGTCCAGAGGTGTGGTCTCGACGATCTTCAAGGCATCCCGGGCATCGGTGGCGATAATTACCTTAAAGCCCTCGTCGGCCAACTCCTCCTGCAAGAGGGTGCGGATCGCCTCATCGTCATCCACCACGAGAATCGTCTTCATTTCCACGCCTTTCGCCTGAGCCTAATACTTTCAATATAAATCTTCACGGGAAGGTTGCAATGCATCAGGGGAACTTTCTCAGGACCCCGCCGGCGGCTGCCAGGCCGCGTCCCCCAGAAACAGGGGCAATTCCGCCACGCAGATCGGCCCCACCCGGATCTCCCAGCCGGTATAGGCGGCCAGTTCTTCTCTCAAGGGTGCCAGCACCCCGGGGATGATGAGCCGGCGGTGGCCGACCCGCGCCGCCAGGCGGTGGGCCTCCAGCCCCTGGTCCAGGCGCTGGGGGGTGAAACTGCGGTAGATCATGGCCATGTCCACCGTGTCCCCCCGGGTGTCCACCAGCAGCAGGTAAAAGGGGCTGACGGTGAGGGCCAGGAGCCCGGTGACCACGGCCAGGGTGAATTCGCTGTTGCCGGTGACCAACACCGGGGCCTCACGCCCGGGTTCGTTGATTTCGAACAGGTCGGGCGGGACCGGCCGGGGCAACTCCAGGGACTGGACCATCGGCAGGATTTCACTCGCCCGCACCGCCAGGGACAGGGCGTAGCGCTTCGCCGGGGTGAGAGCCGGACAGTCCTCGGGGGCCAGACTGCCCTCCTTAAGCCGGGCGATCACCCGGGCGCAGTCGGAGCCCCCCAGCCCCCGGCATTCCTCCGGGCTCAGGTACGGGGCGAGGTCGATCTTATCCACGTAGAGATTGGCGTTGAGCACGGCGCCTCCAGGGGTATCAACGTGCTTAACCCTAACAAGAATGCCGCTGCAGGTCAACGCCCCCAGGGGAGGACCGGGGAAAAACCCGGCTTAGCGCACATCTCCTCTTGACGGGCGACCGGGATTTAAAGACGGCGGGCGAGGACGCCCGCCCTACGGTGAATGGGGGAAGGGCTAGGAAAGATGGGGTGGTTTGACGGCGGCTCACGGCATTTTCCCGGGCGTGCCGAAATCTCTTGATTTCCTTACTTACTTGGGGTAAATAAACTAGTTAATTAATGCATGAGTTAAGTTCTCATCAAAAAGGAGTCAGGCCCAAGAGTAACCGGTCAAAATTTAAGGAAAAAATAGGGTAAAGGAGGCAGCCGGCCCAAGCCTTGGCAGTGACGGGCGGGCAGCCTGGTCTGAATAATCATCAACCCAGCACCTACTTCAGCAGTCCTCTTTTCTCTTTTTGCCTTTACCCAAGCCTCCCTGGGCTCCGGAAACACTTGGTAAGCATGATATATGGCAGCCAGCGTCCCCTACACCTCTCTCATTTCACCGCACCTCACCCAATTGACGCCCTATCAGGCTGGCAAACCTCTGGAAGAACTGGAACGAGAACTGGGACTCACCGATGCCATCAAGCTGGCATCCAATGAAAATCCTCTGGGGCCATCGCCTCTGGCCCTGGCCGCCATCCGGGATAGCCTGCACAATCTGCATCGCTACCCCGACAGCCACGCCTATTACCTGAAGGAAGACCTGGCCCGCCACCTCAAGGTGGCGCCCCAGCAGTTGCTCCTGGGAAACGGCTCCGATGAGGTCCTGGATCTGCTGGTCCGGGCCCTGGTGCCTCCGGGGGGCGAAGTGGTCAGCACCACCCACACGTTCTTAATGTACGGCCTCTTGACTCAGGCCGTGGGTGGGTTCTTCCGTCCGGTGCCCTTGAAAGAGATGCGGGTGGATCTGGCGGCGGTGGCCCAGGCGGTCACTCCCCAAACGCGGCTGATCATCCTGAACAACCCCAACAATCCCACCGGCACCGCGTTCAAGCGGGCCGAGTGGGAAGCCTTTCTGGCGGCGGTGCCGCCCACCGCCACGGTGGTGCTGGATGAAGCCTACATCGACTTTGCCGATGACCCCGGGGTGCCCTCGTGCCTGGACTATCTGGCCGAAGACCGCTCCCTGGTGGGTCTACGCACCTTTTCCAAGGCCTATGGGCTGGCCGGCCTGCGCATCGGCTACGGCTTCGGCCCCAGCGAACTGATGGACTACCTCAATCGTCTCCGGATGCCGTTCAACGTCAACCGCCTGGCCCAGGTAGCGGCCCGGGCGGCGCTTACCGACGCGGCGTTCCTGGCCCGCACCCGCGAGGCGGTGCTGGCGGGTAAGGAGCTGATTTGCCGCGCCCTGACGCGCCTCGGTTTGACGTTTGTCCCCACCCAGGCCAATTTTATTCTCATCCGGGTACCCCGGCCGGGGCAGGAGATATATCAGGCGATGTTGCGGGAAGGGGTCATCATTCGGGCCATGGACACGTACGGTTTCCCTGATCATATCCGGGTCAACATGGGGCTGCCGGAGGAAAACCGGCGCTTCCTCGAGGCGTTGCAAAAGGTACTGGGGTTAACTGACTGAGTGGGCCCCCGGGGAATTATCACCATCGACGGTCCGGCGGGGGCCGGCAAAAGTACGGTGGGCCGACTTTTGGCCCAATCCCTGGGTTACCTTTACCTGGACAGCGGCGCCCTGTATCGGGCCGTGGCCTGGCAGGCCCGGCGTCTGGGGGTGTCCCTGGACGACGCCGGGGCCCTGAAGATTTGGCTGGCGGGCTTTGCTCCGGAGGTGACCGCGGATGCCCGGGGCTTTCACCTGGTGATCGACGGCGCCGAAGTTACCGAGGAAATCCGGTCCGCCGCCGTGAGCCGGGACGCCTCCCGGGTGGCGGCGCAGCCCCTGGTGCGCCGGTGGGTCACCGCGCGGCTGCGCCACCTGGCCCAAAACGGCGGGGTGGTGGCCGATGGCCGGGACCAGGGCACCGTGGTCTTTCCCGGGGCGGCGCATAAGTTTTATCTGGACGCCTCCCTGGCGACCCGAGCCGAGCGTCGCCGTCAGGACTGGCCCCGGGAGAATGATCCGCCGCCGTTGGCCGAGATTATGGCCGAGATCGCAGCCCGGGACCTGCGGGACTCCAGTCGGAGCGAGGCGCCGTTGCGCGTCCCCGAGGACGCCTCGGTGATCGACACCACCGATTTGAGCATCAACGAAGTGTTACAGCAGTGCCTGGCCAGGATCAAGGGACGTTGACCTGGCAGGTTGGAATCAAAACCCAGTAAACTTGTCAAAGGGGGCTCACATGGACGGTATGGAAAAAAATGAACTGACTAACCACACCCAGCCGGAAGAAACTGCAGAAGACCGGCCCCAAATCGAAGAGGTCGCGGCCGCGGCGCCCGAGTCGCCGCCTGCCACGGTGGAAGCCACCGGTGAGATGCCGGATATGGAGTCCATGAGCGAACTCTACGAAGAAAGCTTGAGGCGCGTCCAGGAAGGGGAAGTGGTCAAGGGACGCATCGTGTCCATCACCAAAGATTTTGTGATGGTGGATATCGGCTATAAGTCCGAAGGCCAGATTCCCATCCACGAATTCACCACTCCCGAGGGCGAGGTAACGGCCCAGGTGGGGGAAGAAGTGGAAGCCCTGATGGAGAGCCGGGAAGATGAAGAAGGAGCGCTCCTGCTCTCCAAAAACAAAGCCTCCAAGATCAAGGTGTGGGAAGAGGTCAGTAACGCCTACCACAACGAGGGGGACGTGGAGGGCACCATCGTGGCCAAGGTCAAGGGAGGCCTCTCCGTTGACCTGGGGGGCATCATCGCCTTCCTGCCCGGCTCCCAGGTGGACCTGGCTCCCATGCGCCATACCGACCATCTCATCGGCCAGCGCTTTCCGTTCAAGGTCCTGAAATTCAACCGCAAACGGCGCAACGTCGTCCTCTCCCGGCGGGTGCTGATGGAGAAGGCCAAGACCGAAGCCAAAACCACCCTCCTGTCCACCCTGGAAGAAGGCAAGATTCTGGACGGCGTGGTTAAAAATATCACCGATTACGGCATCTTCGTCGATCTGGGCGGTCTGGACGGGCTGCTCCACATCACCGATCTCTCCTATGGCCGGGTGCGCCACCCCGCCGACCTCTTCAAGGTGGGGGATACCATTGCGGTCAAGGTTCTCAGCTTCGATCCGGAAAAAGAGCGCATCTCCCTGGGCCTGAAGCAGTTGACCCCGGACCCCTGGACCATGGTGGATGAGAAATATCCCCTGGGCAGCCGGGTGACCGGCAAGGTGGTCAGCCTCACCGATTACGGGGCCTTCGTGGAGTTGGAGCCAGGAGTGGAAGGACTCATTCATATCTCCGAGATGTCCTGGACCCGGAAAGTGCGCCATCCTTCCCAGATTCTGAGCGTCCACGACGTGGTGGAGGCCACCGTCCTGGAGATCGAGCCCCAGCGGAAACGCATCTCCCTGAGCTTAAAGCAGGTAGAGCCCAATCCCTGGGAGGTCATCGGGGAAAAATACCCGGTGGGCTCGGTGATCGAAGGCAAGATCAAGAATATCACCGACTTCGGCATCTTCATCGGCATCGATGAAGGTATCGACGGGTTGGTGCACATCTCGGACATCTCCTGGACCAAGCGCTTCAAGCACCCCACGGAGTTGTTTAAGAAGGGCCAGGTGGTCCAGGCCAAGGTCCTCTACATCGACAAAGACAATGAGCGCTTTTCCCTGAGCATCAAGGACCTGTCCGACAATCCGTGGCAGTCCATCGACCTGCGCTTCCCCGTGGGCTCCATCATCTCCGGGGCCATTACCAATATTACCGATTTCGGCCTCTTCGTCGAAGTGGAGGAAGGCATCGAAGGCCTGATTCACATCTCGGAGCAGAGCCGGGACAAACAGAAGATAGCGGCCCTCAAGGTCGGCGACCCCATCCGGGCCAAGGTGATCCACAGCTCGCCCCAGGAACGGCGCATCGGGTTGAGCATGCGGAAACTGGAGGCCGACGAGGAGCAGTCCCACTACCGGGATTATCTCCACTCCCGCACGGAAGCCACCTCCAACCTGGGGGAGATCCTCCGGGAGACCCTGGAAGAAAAACAGGGCAAAGACAACAACAATTGAGGCGTTATGAAATCTCGAACCCTGTGGACCGGCTGTTTGATTACCGCCCTGGTGGTGCTCTTTTTTCTGGGGCTCTCCGGAGTGGTCCTGGCGCTCCTCGGCAAGGGCATTATCTTTGGCCCCGGGGAGCGGGTCGGGGTGGTGGAGATCCAGGGTGTCCTCACCAGATCCCGCACCATCATCAAGCAGCTGGACCGCTACCGCGATGACCGCAACATCAAAGCCATCGTCCTGCGGATCAATTCCCCGGGCGGCGCCGTGGGGCCCGCCCAGGAGATCCTCCGGGAGGTGGAGAAGGTCCGGCAAAAGAAAAAGATCGTGGCGTCTCTGGGGACGGTGGCCGCGTCCGGGGGCTACTATATCGCCTGCGGGGCCGACCTCATTATGGCCAACCGGGGCACCGCCACCGGCAGCATCGGCGTGATCATGCAGTTCACCAACGTGGAGGGTCTGACCAAGAAGCTGGGTCTGGACCTTTTCAACCTCAAGGCCGGGCGCTACAAGGACGCGGGCTCGCCCTTCCGCCCCATGACCCCGGAAGACAAGGCCTATCTCCAGGGTCTGCTGGACAATATCTACCAGCAGTTCTTAAGCGACGTGGCCCGCAACCGCAAGATTCCCCTGGCCAGGGTGCGGACCCTGGCGGAAGGCAAGGTCTACAGCGGCGAGGAAGCCAAGCAGATAGGCCTGGTGGATGCCTTCGGCAACCTCCCGGACGCCATCGAGAAGGCCGGCCGCCTGGGGGGCATCAAGGGCAAGGTCAAGGCCGTCTACCCCGAAAAACCAGGCTTCTCGCTGCTGCGCCTGCTCCTGGGCCAGGACACCGAAGAGTCCCTGAGCCAACTGGCCCTCCCGTACCCCGAGCCGGCGTTCCTGCCGACGTGGCTGCGGTAAGACCGGATAGCCTCGCCGCGCCTCCGACCGAAAGACGGTTTAAGCTCTGTTCTATTCAGATTATCTGGATTTCTTCAAATCCTCGGTCCGAAATTCCCCCCACCCAAAACCCCTTTCGCTAGGCCAATCATATCCACAACTCTTTGGAATTATTGAGAAGTTTTGCTAGTGGCAAGGTAACGACAAGTTGCAGCAAGGCAGTCTAAGAATTTATCTCTACCCGGTGGGGAATATTCGATCAAGCAATTTAGATTTTCAATTACTTTTGCAGATGAGCACGGTCGGCCTTATGTTACATCGTTCACCTTTTTGAACAGTAACCAAATCCCCTTGGATTCCTTGAATTAGCTTGATATTCAATAGTTTTCTACAATATTGTTCATTTAAATGAACAGTGCCGCAATCTAGACCTACGCAAATTAGATTAAAATATCAAATAGATATCATTTGGCATAAAAAATGCTCTGCATTTTTTTTAACCAAATAAATGATGAGTCAAAGATACTTTAAATGACCTTGGCAGGATGAAGTTTTATGAACCATTCAAACCAGAACCATATGGCGATCAAAAATTCAAGAAGCAGGAGAAGGAACTATGGAACGCCTCAAATATTTTTTCAAAGATGATTCTGGGGCCAGCGCGGTGGAATATGCTTTGCTGGTGGCCTTGATCGGGGTTGGTTTGGTCGGCGCCATGACCAACTTGAAGAACGCGATTTCCAGCGCCTTCAATGCGGCTGCAACCGCGCTGAATGCCGCCAGCCAAGGTGCTGCATAAACTGTCTCATCTTGATGGTGCTGAACTCAGTGCTCCCGCGATCAATCGGCAGGGTTCGGCGGTGAAGCCGCCGGCCCCCAAGGCCGCCCCGTGGGAAATTTTTGCTATCATGCCATCGCCGAAAGGAATCGGCTTCAAGAACAGAAACTTTGGGGGATTTTTCCCGGGCAGAAAGATCCCCATAACCTTTTTTGGACTGCGGTGGCCAAGGTTGCCGCATAACCTCAGGTTACAAAGGAGTTGCTATGGAAAACCGGCAGTTTTCACGGATGAATATGCCTATTCCCATGAATTATCGCATTCACATATCAGAAACCTCAGAAGGGTTATGGACAGGTCAGGGGGTTCTCAAAAATCTTAGCAAGGGTGGCGCCTTTTTCACCTGCGAAGATCCTCTAGCGCATGCCATGGGGAACAGCGGGATTTTCGCCATCAGCATCATTTCTCTTTCACCTGATTTTCCGGTAGGTTCCCATATTGTGTTCAAGGGCCTGGTGAAGCGCATCGAACCACCTACGGAAGGAGCTACCGGTTTCGGGGTGGCGGTTCAGCTTCTCTCGCCTATGGCCTTACTCCCAAAAGACCAAGTCCCTTCGGGCGCGCCGGCAAATTCATAAGGGTTAGCCCATAAGGACCAGCACGTAGGGCGGGAAAGCATAGCGCATCCCGCCCTTAGCATCATTAGTTTCCCGCGGCGTTCCAGCAGCGTGACTGTGAAAAAGAACGTGCCGCCAGAAACAACGGCGCGAACCTAGTGCGGCATAATTTAGGTCTAACCGAATTGCCGAAGGCGGGATGCGTTTCACTTCCCCGCCCTACGGCAAAAAATAGGGGGAAAGTAAGTTTACACAATATCTATATAAACAAAAATCCCACGCTGCAAACTCACTGCTCTAACTCAAAACAATCGGTATGTTATATGGTTATCATACCCGCAGCTCAGACTTTGCTATCATGTAAATTATAGTCCTCAATGCCGGATTAAATCCGATCTCGATTTAAGAGTTTTTAAGATCGTCGCTATTTTCACACAAAGACGCTCACGTCGCCTTTCCCGGCCCGGATGATCTCGGGCACGTCGTCGATCATCGAGATAACGCTGGAAGGCTCCGGCAGGACGATGCCGCCGTCGATGACCAGGTCCAGGTGCGGCTTGAACTTGTCCTCGATCTCGTAGGGGTCGCTCTCCACCGGGCCGTCCGGCAAGGCCGCGGTGGTGGTGATGATGGGGTGTCCCAAGAGACCCACCAGCCCCTGGGCGATGGGGTGGGCCGGCACCCGGATGCCTACGGTGCGCCGTCTGGTCTGAAGAATCTTGGGCACCTGGCGGGAGGCCTCCAGCACAAAGGTGTAAGGGCCGGGCAGCAGGCGCTTCATGACCTTGTAGGCGTAATTGCCCACCCGGGCGTATTCGCTGATGTTCTTCAAATCTCGGCAGATGAAGCTGAAGGGCTTGCTCGTGGGCCGGCGCTTGATGTGATAAATTCGGTTGATGCCCTTGAGATTATAGAGGTCGCAGCCGATGGCGTAGCAGGTGTCCGTGGGATAGGCGATGAGACCGCCCCCCGTGAGCACCTCCACGGCCTGGCGCAAAAGGCGCTCCTGAGGATTGTCGGGATTGATTTTGGTAATCATGATTTGCTGGTTCATGGATTATCACCAAGAACCCCCAGAGCACCCAGAAGGAATCTTGTTGGCGTCTTGGCCGCGCCCAGACGCTCAAATAAGTCCTGGTGATGCCTGGTGCACCTGGTATTTTGGTTGTTAATCCTTTTTCTTTTTCTTCTTTGGCTTAGCCTTTTTGTTCTTTGGCTCAGCCTTTTTGGGCTTGCCGGGCTTTTTCTTGGCCTTGGGTGGTTTCGATTTACCACCCGGCGCGGCCGCGGCCTTCACCGCCGGCGCAGGAGCCCCGGCATGGACCCAGACCCCTTCCACCTGGTCCTTCATCCAGTGGGGGTCCCACCACTCCAGGGGGTCCACGAACTCACCCTGGAGGTTGATGGCGAAATGCAGGTGGTCGCCGGCCGCCAGGCCCGTGTTGCCGGTTTGCCCCAGGACCGCGCCTTTCTGCACTTTATCCCCCACCTTCACGTCGATCTTGCTCATATGGCTGTAACTGGAAAAGACGCCCAGGCCGTGGTCCAGGATCACCGTATGGCCGTAGATCCCCAGGGGTTCGGCATAGACCACCACGCCGTTGTTGCCGGCGTACACCGGGCTGTTTACCAGGGAGGCCAGGTCTTCACCCAGGTGGGTCTCCTGATCCACGGCTTTCCCCTGATACAGATAGGTGCGCCGGTCCCCGAAGCGGGCCATGGGTTTCCCGTAGAATCGCTGGAAAGCTCCGGACCATAGGGGCTGCGGATTGCTGTGAGAGCAGACCTTGTGAAAGGTCTCGTGATTCTTTACCCGCAGATTGCGGTTGATGTCCAGGTAGGCGCCCAGGAGGTTGTTGGGGTCGGATACCGGGAAGTTGGAGGCCACTTGGCGCAGAAACCCGTCGGAAAGGTTGATACTGTCGTGCCGCCATTTCCTGGGCTTGGCCTGCAGGGACACCGCCTGTTTCACTTCCTGGCCCTGAGACGGCCGGGCCACCAGCTCCACCTGGAATCCGGTCGGACCCTCCTGGGGCACTGCAAACAGCACCACGTAATCCCCCGGCTTACCCTTGGGATTGGGGAAGCCCTGGTAGAAGCGGCCTCCCACCAGGAGGCCCGACTCCTTGACTTCTTTGTTGAGGTGGTAGCAGATAACGCCGGTGCCCCCGGCATGCAGCAGGTGGCTCATCGATTGCAAGGCCAGATTGACGGGCACCAGGTCGATGACCACTTCCCGGGTAAGAAAGGCGGTGCGGCCATGGAACAGGTGGCGCCAGGAGCGGTCCCAGGCCTCGACGGTCAAGGTGGCCTTGCCTTCTTTAAACCCCAGGGCCTTGGGCTCCAGGGTCACCGGCAGGTCCATGACCTCCCCCGGCCCCCCTCCCGGCGGGAAGGTGCGGTCCAGCACCACTTTGCTTTGGCCCCCCTGGGAAAAGGTGACCTTGACCGCGCGTAAGCCGCTGGTCTGGTCGCCCGCGGCCACGGTGAGGCTGGTTTTGGCGCCCACCATCTCCACCGGAGCTTTCAACCACACCTTGGGGTCATCGAAGTCCAGGTGCCCCACCGCCATCCACAGCAGAACGACAATGAGGGCCAGACCGGCGGCGCCCCAGAAGAGGTAACCGAGCTTTCGTCCCCAACGCTGTTTCCAGTTCTTACCCATGGGTGTATAGTATCAGGTATAGCCCCGGGGGGCAAGGAGGGCGGGACTTCTCCAGACCCCGGAACCATAACGGAGTTGATTCATGGCAGCGACTGAAGAAGTCACCCTCTCCCTGGGGGGCCTGCACTGCGCCGCCTGCGTGGCCCGGGTGGAACGGGCTCTTACGGCCGCCCCCGGGGTGGAACTGGCCCTGGTCAACCTGGCCACCCGCCAGGCCAGGGTCAGGTACAATCCCCGCCTCGCCGATCCCGCCGCCCTGACCCGGGTGATCAAGGACGCGGGCTACGAAGTGGAGGGCTGGTCCCGGGAGCAGCGGGCCCCCCGGTCGCCGGAGGCCGAAGTCAGAGAATTTCGCCGGCGTTTCCTCCTGGCCCTGGTCCTGAGCCTGCCGGTATGGCTCCTGATGATTCCCCCCATTGCCGCCCGCGTCGGCCTCAGCCACCGGGTGATGACCTATGTCCTGCTCATCTTTGCCACCCCGGTGATGTTCTACTCCGGGGCCTCGTTTTTTGCCGGGGCCGCCAGCGCCGCCCGGCACCGCGCCACCAGTATGGACACCCTGGTGGCCCTGGGCACCTCCGCCGCCTACTTCTACTCCGCCTGGGTCACCTTCTTCCCGGAAACCGTGGCCGCCGCCGGCCATGCGCCCGCGGTGTACTATGATACCGCGGTGATGATCATCACCTTCATCCTCCTGGGCCGCTGGCTGGAAGCCCGGACCCGGGGCCGGGCCTCGGAAGCCCTGCGCCGCCTTTTTGCCCTGGCGCCGCCCACCGCCCGGGTGCGTCGGGGCGATCAGGAAGCAGAGGTGCCTTTGGCGGACGTGGCGGTGGGCGACCTGGTGGTGGTGCGGCCGGGGGAAAAGATCCCCGTGGACGGGGTCGTGGCGGAGGGTACGAGCAGCGTGGACGAAGCCATGCTTACCGGGGAGAGCCTGCCCGTGCCCAAGGAGCCGGGAGCCGAGGTCTGGGGCGCCACCCTGAATCAGCGGGGCTTTCTGGTCTTCAAGGCCACCCGGGTGGGCCGGGACATGGTGCTGTCCCAGATCATCCGGCTGGTGGAGGAGGCCCAGACCGGCAAGGCCCCCATCGAGCGCCTGGTGGATAGGGTGGCGGGCATCTTTGTGCCGGTGGTCATGATTCTCGCGACCCTGACTTTCCTGGCCTGGTACTTCTGGGGGCCGCCCCCCGCCTTCAGCCGGGCCATCATCGGCATGGTGGCGGTGCTCATCATCGCCTGCCCCTGCGCCATGGGCCTGGCCACTCCCACCGCGGTGATGGTGGGTTCGGGCCGGGGTGCGGAACTGGGCATCCTCATGCGGGGCGGCGAGCCCCTGGAGCGGGCCTACCGCCTCACCACCGTGGTCTTCGATAAGACCGGCACCCTCACCCGGGGCGCCCCCCAGGTGACGGACGTCCACACCTGGGCGCACTGGAGCGCGGAGAGGGTCCTGGCCTATGCCGCGGCCCTGGAGGAGAAATCCGAGCACCCCCTGGCCGAAGCCATCACCCACGCCGCCGCCGCCCAAAAACTGGAACTCCCCCGGGTGGATGACTTCCAGGCCGTGCCGGGTCTGGGGGTGGAGGCCACCATCGACGGCCAGACAGTGCTCATCGGCAACCTGGCCTTGCTCTCCCAAAGGGGGGTCGCCGCGCCGAAACTCGCCGAACACCAGAACCGTTTGTCCCGGGAAGGCAAGACCGCGGTGTTCCTGGCCGTGGCCGGCACCCCCGTGGGGGTGATCGCCGCGGCCGACACGTTAAAGCCCCATGCCGCTCAGACCGTAGCCGCGCTCAAGGACATGGGCCTGAAAATCCTGCTTCTGAGCGGTGATAACCGGATGACCGCCGCGGCGGTGGCCGGGAGCATCGGCATTGAGGAGGTGCTGGCCGAGGTGCTCCCCGGAGACAAGGCCCAAAAAGTGAAGGAACTCCAGGCTGCCGGCGAGGTGGTGGCCATGGTGGGGGACGGCATCAACGACGCCCCGGCCTTGGCCGCCGCCGACGTGGGCATCGCCCTGGGCACCGGCGCCGACGTGGCCCTGGAGGCCGCGGACCTCACCCTCATCCGGGACGACCTGGACCTCATCCCCCAGGCCATCCGGCTCTCCCGGCAGATGATGCGCATCATCCGCCAGAACCTCTTCTGGGCCTTCTGCTATAACATCGTAGCCATCCCCGTGGCCGCGGGGGCCTTCTACCCGATCTGGGGCTGGACCCTGAACCCGGCCCTGGCCGCGGCGGCCATGGCCATGAGCTCCGTATCCGTGGTCACCAACTCCCTGCGCCTGCGGCGGTTTAAAGCGTAGGAGAGTTGGGGGAGGGGGCTAAGGGCAGAGGCCCTTACCCCCTCCCCCAAGCCCGTAAGCAAAAAAGGGTGCGCCCGGCGCACCCCATGCAGAGAAATAGGGGAAGGGATTCTCTCGGCTTACTTATTTGAGCCGGATCATGAGGCCCACTCCGCCATCATCATGCTTTTAAGACCGCGGTAAATGAACTTCAGGAGGGCAAGGTCGTCCGCCTGGAGTTGCGCCAAAGTCTCAGCCTCCACAGAGTAGGTCTCCTGAAAGGCCG
Organism: Desulfobaccales bacterium; assembly: GCA_049696835.1. Taxonomy (GTDB): domain Bacteria; phylum Desulfobacterota; class Desulfobaccia; order Desulfobaccales; family 0-14-0-80-60-11; genus 0-14-0-80-60-11. The sequence continues at coordinate 25,593 of JBAVUP010000079.1, read as the reverse complement.
GCTCGGCAATCACGCCGCGACCTCGGTCGAGATCATAGGCCAGGGCAAAGAGATCTTGAAAGCGGGCGTCCAGCGCCCCCGGCCCCTTCAGACCGGCTGTCAGCAGGATTTCCAGCCATTCCCGGCGGCCCTGATCATATTCGAGAAAGCCCTGGTCGGCTATCCAGGAGGCCACCGTCCAGTGGACGTCGGCGGCGAATCCCTCGCAGTAAGGCAATTTCCGGCAAAAATAATAGTCCACCACGCCCTCGGTCGTGAGCTCGCTCCCCATGGTGATGGGAAAAAGGCGGCAGGCCGCGGGGCGATGGGCGTACACCGTGCAGCTTGGCGGCCCCAGGAAGGGACAGGCGGGTTCCTTCGTCCGGTAGGGATCCAGGAAGACCAGGGGAAGATTGGCTCGGGCTTCGATTTCCCGGAGGGTGTAATGCGCCAGCAACTCCCCGGACGTGATGCCCAGACCCTGTTTCAGGCGCAGCAGGTCATAGGGACTCAACAGGATGGTGGGGGTGCGGCAGCAGCGGTTGAAGCAACGCAAACCGGCATGGCAATGGAAGGTAAAGGCGTGGTCCAACGACAGGCAGGCCTGGTCCATCTCTTGATAGACCGACACCGGGGCCGGTTGGTCGGGAGTCATGGAAGAAGACGCCTCCGGGACGAGATTTCCCTGAGCAACTTGATAATAAAAACCCCTTGAAAAGTCAAGGGGTTGGATTTCTCTGGTGGGCCGTCGGAGACTCGAACTCCGAACCTAGTGATTAAGAGTCGCGCCAAATGGGCTTTCAAGGCATTCCACTTTGTTTCATAAAATGTTTTTAAATTGAAATAACTCCTTGAAATTCAAGATAATCTCACTTATATATGTTTCATTGGGTAATAAGATTATCCACCTATTGCCATCTCAGTTGTGTTACCCCAGGTGTTACCCCGGAAAGGAGCATCGACTATGAAGCTAACCGACCGCCAAATACTCAACCTGAAGCCTCGACTCCAGCGCTACGAGGTCTGGGAGGGCAATGCCTTTGGTGTCCGCGTTACCCCACAAGGCAACAAAAGCTTTGTCTTTATGTATCGCTACCAGGGTAAGCTCAAGCGGATGACCCTTGGGAATTACCCAGCCGTGAGCCTGGCGGAAGCGCATAAAGCCCACGCTGAGGCAAAAGAGATGCTGGCCCTCGGCATCGCCCCCGGGGCCAAGGCCTCAACCGAGAAAGAGGAGGAGCGCAAAGCTCCTACCGTCGCCGGGCTCGCAGATGAATATCTGGAAAAATGGGCCAAACCCCGCAAGAGATCTTGGCAAGCTGATAAGCGCATCCTGGAAAAGGATGTCTTTCCGGAGTGGGGGAGACGTAAGGCCAAGGACCTCACCCGGCATGATGTAATCCGCCATCTGGACAATATCGTTGACCGGGGGGCGCCCATCATGGCCAACCGCACCTTGGCGGTGATCCGCAAAATGTTCAACTTCGCGGTGGCTCGGGATATTGTCCCTGCTTCTCCTTGCGCGGCGATACAAACCCCATCTCGGGAACAGCGCCGGGACCGTGTGCTATCTGCGGAAGAGATTAAGACCTTCTGGCATGGCCTGGAGAGGACCCGGATTAGCGAAGGGATAAGGCTGGCGTTGAAACTACAATTGGTTACCGCACAGCGGAAGGGCGAAGTCATCTCAGCAGAATGGGCCGAGATCGACCTGCAAGAAAAATGGTGGACGATCCCAGCCGAGAAGACTAAGAACCGACTTCCACATCGCGTGCCGCTATCCATGCTGGCGATAGAAATATTGGAAGCAGCCAAAAATCTGGTACTGGATTCGCGCTGGGTGTTTCCATCTCCTCGCGGCGCCGGACATATAACGCCTACAGCAGTAGATCATGCACTTCGCATTGACCTTAATACCCTAGAGATAGATAATTGCACTCCCCATGATCTGCGACGCACCGCGGCCAGCCTCATGACCGGCATGGGCACTTCCCGGCTGGTGGTTTTCAAAATCCTGAACCATGTTGAGCGAGGTGTGACCAGTGTTTATGATAGGAATTCTTACGACTTGGAGAAACGTCAAGTCTTGGAATCCTGGGCGCACAAGCTCAAGAACATAATTGAAGGGACTGAATCCAACGTGGTGCCGATGGTTCGTCAAGCTTAGGACTGTAAACTGAGTTTCCCCCCTCCACTCCCGGCCGATCACCGCGGAGGACAGGGTGACTTCCTCATCACCTTGGGGGGATTTTATTTGAGGGCCACAAGAGGAGGTGGCAGATGACCCGTGAGAAGAAAAATTTCCATCAGCGCAAAAAGGGCGACCCTATTGCCTATGATGGTAGCGTCGAACCAATACCCTTAGCCTATGTAAGCCAAGAATGGCCTGACAAACTCACTTTAAAAATAAATGCCTCCCCCCAGGATTGGAATACCCTCCATCAATTAGCGGACGCTGACCCCGAATATCTGGGCAGATTGATCTTTCTTCACATTACGAGGCCGGTTTATGAGAAGTTCCTCTCAAGGGAAGGGAGGAATTTGCCCAGGGGATTTCATAATGAGGCGGAGCAAATATTTATGGAAAAAGCCCGAATGTATGTGGCGGCTGCCTATGCCGTCCTTTCACATTGGGCGGAGCATCCTTTAATTGCCTGGCCTGACGATTTGCAAGCTGTCATTCGTGATGCCGAAAAACGATTAGGAAAGGAATCCATTTGGTACCCTGGAAAGCAATCTCCTAAAAATGAAAGGCAATGAGTTGATGTTATAGCCGTGGTGAGGTATTTGCTAAAGTTAAAATATGGGATAAGGTGGAAGGAACTGGGTCTTGATAATGTGGAAAAGATGGATAATGAAATATTTCGTAAAATCTATCTCGACAAGAATAAGATAGACGCAGCGATGGCTCTTCAAAATAATTACATACAAAAACATGAGGTTCCTGCGCCCATAGATGTATTATATGAGTTAGTTCCTGGATTCGGATGGGAATATATAAAAGAGTGATTTAAACAGGCTCTCCCAAGCAGCAATCTATTTGCTACAAAGCCAACCCCTCAAAGGGCTGGCTATTTTTTTTTGCAAAATAGCAAATTTAGACTTCAGTCGCATACAATATTCCAAATTAAGGGTTCTTGGTGCGCTATAAAAAATTATGCTAAGGTTCGATTCTAGTAGAAACAACAACAATTGACCAAATCAAAAAGAGGTCTGTTATGCAGAGACAGGTTCTTAGGCCCAAGGAAGTCATTAAAGAGTATGGGTTATCCCGGACAACAATCTGGCGGAAGGAACAGGATGGAACTTTCCCTAAGAAGGTGAGACTCGGTGCCCGGGCGGTCGGCTGGCTGAAGAGTGATCTTGATGCCTGGCTTCAATCTCTGAAAGACCAAGACGGCCAGTAGGGGGGCGGCCATGTCTACCTTGACCGTCAAAGGTTGCAGACCTGCCCAACCGCCGTAAATTTTTCTTAGGCGGCGCCCTACCATCGAACCCACCGTCGCCCCCTCCCATAAAAGAAGATCCGCGCATTCACTTATCGACCTCACCCCCGTTCTTCGGCAGAGCAAAGTAAAAGGTCGCACCTTCGCCGACTTTTCCCTCGGCCCAGACTCAGCCGTCGTGCCGCTGGATGATCCGCTGCACGATGGCCAGGCCGGCGCCGCCTCTTCTCGGGGCAGCTAGGGCCGCATAAGGCAGTTAATCTTGATATCAAAACCGGCGACCTTAGAGGCCAGGCGCTTGACCCGGGACATGAGTTCTTCGTCTTTGCACAGGTCCCTTTTGAGGTAAATGAAGACCTCGCCCTCTTTGGCCTCCACCTGGATAGAGCGGATATCCTCGATCAGGGCCGCCTCTATCCTGGCTGCCAGGGACATCTCATCCACCAGCTTTTGGCCCTCCGGGGTGGTCTGAAAGCAAGGGTCTTGCAAGGCGCCTTTGATGGCATCCACCGCACCGTCCACCGTGATGCACTTGATTTTAATCACCAGGTCATAGAGGCTGGGGTCCCAAGTGTCGATCCCATAAATGTGTTTGCTCCATTTGCGGCGCTCTTCGTCGTCCTTCAGTAAAATCCGCCGCGCTTCCTCGGCGGAGATATTTTCCCGCTTCATCTCCTCCTTCACTCGATCCTCCAGGTCGGCAATAATCCGCACCTTGAGGACGTGGGGAATACTTTTCAGCAAGAAATGCCCGGCCAACCCGTGGTAAACCAGGTTGTCCTTCTGTGCCTGGTGCAAGAGGGCCGCCCGGGTGTAGGCTACATAGGGCTCTTTGCCGTAAGTGAAGCGCTCCAGAATTGAAGGCGCATCGTGGATGGCCCGTATCAGCTTGATTTCCGGAATGTTGTAACGCTCCGAGGCCTCCAGGAGAATGTCCCGGGAAAGGCATTGATAGCCCAAGGCCTGGGCCAGTTTTTCCGCAACCTCCTTGCCGCGACTGTAAGATCCCCTGGAAATGGTAATGATGGACATTACTCTCACTCCTGTCTTTATTGCAGATGGTTATTGAACTCCTTGGCAATTCGTCAGTTCATTTTTTGGATTGTCGATTTAAGCCAAAAAAAATATTCCGGAATTGATATTTCCATCTTCTCAGGGTTAATAAGATATATCCCTGGTCCTAATGCTCAAGGAACATGATCGCGATGCGGATTCCCACCAGCCCCAGGGCCAGCGCCAGGCCGCGGATGATCCAGGGGCCATGCAGGCGGCTAGATAGTTGCGCCCCCACGGGGGCCCCAATTAGAACGCCGATGGACAGGCACAGGGTTTGTTCTACTCCCTGTTTCAGGGAGCCATCCCAAATGTGCACCAGCGTGCCGGTCAAGGCCATAATGACCAGAACAAAATGAGAGGTGGCCGTGGCGATGTGCACCGGGAAATCCAGGAAGTAAACCAGGGCCGGCACGTGAATGATGCCGCCGCCGATCCCCAGAAAACTGGAAAGATATCCCACTGCCAGGCTGATCCCTATTCCCACCAAGGGATTGAAATTGTAATAGTGCCTCTCTCCATCGGCCGTCTCCACTATGCGCCAGGCATGAGGGCTATGCACGTGTGTCTCCGAGCGAGGCACGACTTTGGGGCGCCAGGAGAGAAAGATGGCCGCGCCTATTAAAAGCATCGCGAAGATGCCGTTGAACAGATGCCGGGGCACCGCGGAGGTGTTGAAGGCGCCGAGGATCGCCCCGGGGATGGTGGCTGCGGCGAACATCAATCCCGACTTGTAATCGATCCGTTTCATAAAGGCATAAGACTGGGAGCCGGACAAGGCGTTGAAAAAGACCACCGCCAGGGAAATGGCGGTCAGTTGGTCAGGTTTGGCCTCGGGATGCAGCATCAGGAGGACCGGCATCAACACAAAGCCGCCCCCGGCGCCGATGAGAGTGCCGTAGGCCCCCACCGCCACCCCCAGGCCGATAAGCCAGAAATATTCCGATGGGCTAACGGGACCCATTTATCTTTTCCTTATCCGAGATTATGCAGCAGCCTTGGCCAGCGCAGTCAAAAACGGTTTTGGCGACCTCTCTTTCCGAGTTTAACCACAAAAGATGACCAATTCTCGGAGACCATGTTTTTTTGGTAAGCATGATTTTTATAAAAGTCAATATTTCCATAGACTACGGCATACCAGACCATCAATAAATAGGGGATTATTGTTGTTACAACCTACGAACTTCAGGCCAGGATAGAGATAACCCATAAAAAAAGGTGGGAAGGTGAAGGCGCTGTTATTGGATAAAAAATTCAAGATAGCTTGCCAAACGAGAAAATTATCGTCTGAGCAGTAAAAATTGAAGATATGATCCGTATATGGGAAGTTTTTAGCCTCGAAATGAGTACTGAAGCATAGAGGTAATTTCCAACCTAACGCTGATCAAGAGGACCCCTCATCAGCTCATCGGCGACCACCATTAACTTTCAGCCGGTATAATTTCTTCTTTGAGACGCACGGCATGAACACATCCAATAAACTGCCCTTCTTTTCTCACAGGTGTAAGTGTTACGAGAATGACCTTTCCATAAGGCTTGGCCTCGTAATGGAATGGCTCAGTCCTGCCCTCCGAGAACTTCAGGAGCATCGAATCAAATTTTTGGTTAGTAGATGCTTTCTTATGGTGTAGATGGATATCCGAGCCGATATATTCAGGCTTACGGTCTAGGATCTCGGCAGAATGACGATTATAATAGAGGAGAGTTCCTTTCGGGTCGAAAATTGTCACACCCACTCCTAAGCAATCCATTGCAAGAGTGATCAGTTCCGTCAATTGTGTTGTACTTTCCTGTTCTCCCATATGATTACTCCCCTTTTTTTCCCGCGTTCCTATCTCCTGCCTGGGAAAGACATTGTAGCTCAAGCTCTGCTTGGGCATCTCAAAAAAGAGAGCAGGTGGTACTATTTGCCACGATTATACTTTGCTATCATTTTTGTTTATCCGAGATTGTCCCGCATCCTTTGCTTTATCTGTCCAAAATTGGTAGTTGGGGACCCTTTCCACGATTTTTGAACCCGAAACACACCTCTTTTCTAAGGCAATCCTTCTCGTGGGAGACATGATAGCTCACAATTTCCTGAGAAGTCAACTTTTTCCAGGACCTTGGATCCCGACAGGTTATAATAGCTATGGAGGGAAAATTCCCTCATTAATAGGTTTTTTTCGCAGAGACCGGGGGTCATTCCATAAGGTCTTTATTACCGTGTTAAACATGAATTATTCAGGCTAAATTGCCACCCCACTCAATCGCTCGACCAATATCCTCGCAGTTTGAAACGCCGTAGCAATCCCTGGCAGCCCAACGGTGGCACAAGCAAACTCCAGATTGTCGATATCTGGTATTGGGGGGACTTCCCGCAGCACGTTGGTCACATTCTGCTTCCGGCCATAGGCATTGCCTTTTTCAGCCCTGACGGCTTGATTTATGTCCAGGGGCGTGATTGTTTCAGTAAAAATCAGGTGTCTGCGCAGGTCCGGGAACCAGATACTTTCAAGTTTATCCAGAATTCGTTCCGCTAACCGCGATTTTAAAGATTGATATTCCTCCGCGCCTTTGCGCCAGGCATTGTGAGCCTGGCTGAAATTTCCAGGGGTGTAAACCACCAGTGACTGTATAGCATTATTACGCTCTGTGTAGCCATTACCGTTGGCAGTTGGTGAGCTAACGTACAGCAGCGCCGGTTCCGCTGTCATGTCAGGATTGTCGAAGTCAACTGCACGTGTACCGGCTTGCCACCAATAGTTTTTTCCGGCCAGTTTTTTAGCAATTGCCGGATAATCCTTTACTCCAATATATAATCCGGTTATTGCATTTGAAGGTGCATATATAAAACTTTCACTATTACATGAGTCGATCAATTTGCATACCATCCTTGGTGGCAGTGTACTAATCATATAATAAGGATCATATATTCCATTTGTAGTCTCTATATGATCTATTTTGCCATTCTTAACGGTTAATTTATTGACTTTGGTTCCATAATGCAACTTCCCGCCATATTTCACTATTATGGACGATAATCCGTCAATGAGGTTTTTAAACCCATAACGAGGATAATAAGCGCCAGAATGGTAATGTCCGGTGGCAGCCGCATAAATCCCCACAGACACTGATGCCTCGTTTTCAGCAAACATACCGCCATGCGCATATAATAACCGCCGTGCCTTTTCGGACAGTTGACAATGATTGAAGAGATCTAAGAGAGTCCAGTCACCCATTTTCTTTAGGAGCCATTTTTCCTTCACGGTGAACTCAGAGGAAAGCAGAATGGCGTTTCTCATTTGCGACCAACCCTTGAGATAGAGGCCTCTATCATAAATAAATTTTGAGCCCCTAAAAAGAACGTCAATACAAGAGAAGAATTCGGAAAGTTTTTCTTTTTCATCAGGGAAACGACTTACCATAGCTGCCTTAAACTTATCCAACCCCATAGGCACCACCAAGGGAGGTTCATTTCCTAAATGCAAATATTCGAAGGCCTCCTTGTCCATCGAGTCGAAGGGTACGGCGTCGTTCAGCCCTAAGAATCTTAAAATCCTATTCCCCACGCATTTGCCATCGTTGCCAAAATCCCAGACATATTGAGGCCCGGCACAAAACCTCAGTCCCTTACTTTCGAAACTTCGGGCATGTCCTCCCAGCATGGTTGGATGAGCTTCCAAAACCTGAACCTGATACCCAATCTTTGCCAACATAGCACCGGCGCACAGGCCGGTAATGCCACTTCCGAGGATAAAGAGCTTATTGGGCTGTCCGTCTGAGTTGAACAATGGCAAAAGTCCCGTGCGGGCGTGTGCGAAAGTTGACATCATAGGCGTAATAATAGATGCAAGGGATATAACTGCGAGCATCTTAAAAAACTCTCTCCTTGAAAGAGATAGTGCATTATTGTAACTGTTACTGCTTATAATGTTCATATTCAGTGCTTTATTAAACACATTTTTCGTCAAAGTACACAGTATTTTCGAAGTACGCATATCGCCCCCTACAATGTTATTGCCCTTCTATCCATCTAATTAGTTGGTGTTCAATTGATAATATTATTAACATGGAACATTTGGGCTAATTGAGCTAATTGCGTGATTGGCACCAGCCCACTTATTAAGAAACCGGCTACATAGATAAATCCAGACCGGGAATCGAAAGGCCAGGTGCAGAGACTTTGCACCTTCGCATGGATCTCGGACATCTGGGTATAATGAATAAACCCCAAGGTTAAATGATGAAAATCTTTATTTTCATTGGCGTGCATTAAATCGGCCAAACTATTTCGCAGGCTGGCGCATCTTTTTAATAAGAACAGGTCCTGCTTATGCTTAAGCTTTTCCAACATGCTGTGTAACATTAACAAGGGGAGAAGTAACACACTGATTGCCGCAAAATGTGGGAATCCCATCCAGACGTAAATTGAGAATTTCACTATCTCTTGGGTTCTATTTGTCCAGGGGCTTAAATAGATATATAGGGAAATCAACACGCCCACCGACAGACTGGTAAGCGAAAATTGCAGCAAGGAATTGCCAATTTTGGATATTCCTCCACATTTATCAGGAGACCGGTAATTTATGGCGATGTTTTCTTGCACACTAAAAGTGCTTACCATTCTTACCACACCAACTATCCCACACACCGCCATGCCACAGATGAATCCCTCCACAAAAAATTGCACCATAATCGATATCACTAAAAATAGACTGACATACCAGATGCCATATAGTACCCCAAATGAGGTATTAAGTAATCCAAAGGATACACCATAGCCCAACAACCTCCTAGTAGAAAGTATCTTTTTTAATTGCTGGATAGTCGTTGCGTGAAATTGCTCTGTATCCGATTCAACATGGTCAAATAAGTTAAGAGTTAATGTTCGTAATTTTTTCGTATTCCAAACGACCATTAAAAATGTGTAACCAATCATTAGGCTTATCATCCAACTTCGATCGGCAAAGGTATTTTCCTTGAATGCTATACCAAGAATTATGTGTAATATTAAAAAAGGCAGGCCGATAAGCAGACTGGTAAGATAATAAGGGGTTGTAAATTTGTTAGTGAACTTCTCATAAAATGGTATAATCTGTTCCTCTAAATGCGTTTGAAGATTATTCCTATTTGTAGCGGCGTGCAGTAATAGATTAGATGAGCAGTGTGGGCAAAAAAGCCAGTCTTTATTGACCTCCATTTTACACTTGTTACACAAGGTATCTTTCATCATATCAGTGCCATGGAACGGATGCCTCTTACAAAGGGTCACCCAAAATGGCTAGCGGTTTAAATCCGAATACTGCTTCAACCTGAGCATCAACGCATGCCGAAGCGCCTTTCGAGGTCGGAAGCCTTCCCGAGGTCAGCCAGGAGTTCTGTGCAAATAGTTTCTTATAACGCTAATAAGAGTATAAATATAATGTTCGATGGCATCAATGATACGATCACAAACTAGTCTACCGACAGGTTCATGTTATACCTGAACCATTACTTCTTAAGCGAAAATTATCTATAATCCTGGAAAATGTGGTGAATATTTGCAAAATTTGCAAGAGAATTCAATAAGGCTACACCTGATTTTACAATAAGGGAATCTCTTAGGTCATCACAATTTTAGCGGCGGCCTTTGGCGGCAAGTTTTTTGCACTTTATCCAAATTAAAGGTGAACAGGAGGCGGCTATCTTGCCAAACCCGCAAATTATCGCCAAACCCGGAAAAATTGCAGGTATGATCTGAATATCAGACCCGGGGTTACCCAGGTTGTCCGTTGACCGCAAGGTGTGGTCCCTATGCCTTAACGCAGTTTCTTGCGCTTTCCGGGCGACCAGGCACGCCAAGAGTAGGACAGCCGGAGGCGGCTGTCCTACATTTCCTCAGGGAATCGCTATCAAACAAGTAGTTTAGGCGTCTTGCCCGGGCCCTGGCAGGCTTGAGCCCGCGGCCGCCCAGGCGAGACGCCTGTGCCACCTCATTGATTGCAACTTCCTTAGACAATGCCATTATAGGACGGCCCGTGGCTGCCGAAATTTGCCGGGACGGCGTGGGCGGCACGCCCTATGGTTCACAGGTGCTTTATGAAGCATGAGAATTGGCATCAAATTCCCAAATAAGTGCGCCGCACCTCGTCGTTCTTCTTGAGCTCCCGGGCTTCCCCTTCCAGGTGGACCCGGCCTTCCGCCAGGACGTAGGCATAGTCGCTCACTGCCAGGGCCATGGTGACGTTTTGCTCCACCAGGAGCATGGTGAGGCCGGTCTTCTTCAGTCTGGTGAGGGACTCGAATAGGGTGAGGGCCAACAGAGGAGAAAGCCCCAGGGAGAGCTCATCCAGCATCAGGACTTCCGGTTCGGCCATCAGGCCCCGGGCCACCGCCACCATCTGCTGCTCGCCGCCGCTCAGGGTGCCGGCCTTTTGCCGGGCCCGCTCCTTGAGCCGGGGGAAGAGCTCGAAGACCTTCTCCAGGTTTGGCGTAAAGGCCGCCCGGGCCCGGCGGGAGAAGGCCCCCATCTCTAGGTTTTCCAGGACCGTCATATCCGTGAAGAGCTGGCGGCCTTCCGGCACTAGGACCATGCCGGCCTTGGCCCGGGAGTGGGCCGAGAGGTTCGTGACGTCTTGGCCCTCAAAGGTCACGGTGCCTTGCCAGGGGCGCAGCAGCCCCATCACGGTGCTGAGCAGGGTGGTCTTGCCCACCCCGTTAGAGCCCACCAGGGTGGTGAGTTTGCCCTTCTCCAGGCGCAGGTTCATGCCCCAGAGAATCTGGACCCCTTCGTAGCCTGAAGATAGGTCATTGACTTCTAACAGGTTCATATCGCTTACCAATCATTCCAGCCACCTCCTGAGCCGTGGGAAACGCCCCCGCAACCAGCCCACCGCACCGCTGGGCACGAACAGGACGATGAGCAGGAGGATAAGACCGGTCAGGGCCAGGTGCAAGTCTTTGAAGACCGGGCTGGTTAGCAGGTAGCCCCGCAGACTTTCATAGGCGAAGGCCCCCAGAATCGGTCCGAAGAGCGTGCCATTGCCTCCCAGCATCACCATTACCAGGATTTCCAGGGACATCTGGAAGCGGAAGGCGTCGTCCGGCTCCACGTTGCCGTTCTTAAAGAAATAGAGGGTGCCGATGAGCCCCGGGAAGAAGGCCGAGATCAGAAAGGCCTTGGTTTTGTCCCTGGGGGCCTTGACGCCCATCACCATGGCGGTGTCTTCATCCTCCCGGATGGCGCTGAGCCCCAGGCCGAAACGGGAGCGTTTCACCAGGTAACTCGTCACGATCACCGCCAGGGTGATGAGCCATAGGAGAATGAAGGTAAACCAGAGGGCATGGCCGGCGCCGCCGTAGCGGGCGTAGGCGGAAAAATTGATGGACAATCCGGTGGCGCCGCCGAAGGGCTCGAAGTTGCTGACAAAGGCCCGGGCCGCCTCATTGATGCCGATGGTGGCCAGGGCAAAGTAGGCGCCTCTCAGCCGCAGCACCGCGGCCCCGACGACGAGGGCGAGGACGACCGACAGGCACCCTCCGGCGATCATGGCAAGATAGAGGGGCCATCCCAGTTGGCTCAGGAGAAAGAAGCCGAAATACCCACCCAAACCGAAAAAGACGATGTGTCCGAAATTAACGTAGCCGGTGTAGCCCATAAGGATGTTCAGGCTGGAGGCCAGAGCGATGGACATCAACACGGTGAAGGCCGTCTCCCGCAGCGTGTCCTGGCCCAGGGCCAAAACCATCAGGCCGCTCAGGAAGACCAGGAGGAAACTGACCCAGAAACCCGATTGCCGCCACGGGTTCATCTACTTGGCCCCCAACAGCCCGGCGGGACGGACTACCAGGACCAGGACGAACAGGGCGAATTCCACCACCGGCACCCAACTCACCGGCATGAAGATGGGGATCACCCCTTCCAGGCCTCCCAGGAACAGTCCCCCCAGCAGAGCCCCCACGGGATTACCCAGGCCGCCCAGGATGCAGATGACAAAGGATTTTAACTGGTAGGTGCTGCCGCTTAAGATGGTGAAGGGGAAAAAGGTGGAGGTGAGCCCCCCGGCCACCGCGGCCAGCATGGTTCCCAGGGCGAAGGCCAGGGCCAGGACATAGGATGATGGAATCCCCATCAATTCGGCGGCGTCCCGGTTGTTGGACACGGCCCGGATGGCCTTCCCCGGCCGGGTAAAATGGAGAAATAGATACAGGGCTGTGGTTAAAACCACTGTCGCCAGGGCCGCCAGCAGGCGGGTTCCCTGCAGGATGATGGGGCCGATGGTAAAGTTACCAGCGGAGAAGTCGATATTTCGGGGCGAGGTGGTGAAGACCGCGGTGCCGATGCCGATAATGATCATATTCACCGCGAAGGTGCCCAGCAGGGTGGAGAGGTACCCTGCCTGGATCACTCTTTGTAAGGCCACCCCATAAATCAGTAAGCCGAACAGCAGGGACAGGACAATTACCGCTACCAGCCCCAGATATGGGTTCAACGCCAGATGGCTGAACAGGAGGTAGGTGCAGAACATCCCCAGAGCCATAGTGGCGCCATGAGCCAGGTTGATGACCCGCATCACCCCCCAGATCAGGGAAAGGCCCATGGCGGCGATGCCGTACACAAAGCCGATGAGCAACCCGTCAACTATCGAGGCGATTACATGCGTGGGCACGATCAGCTTCCCTCACCTAGTTTTTTCATTAATCAGGCAACAACACCTACCCTGTCATTTTCTGATAATGACAGGGTAGGTGGACAAAGGTTAAGGGGAGGTAAGCAAGAAAGGCGAAGCATTCGCAGCCGCCGGCGGCCATACGGCGTTGAGGACCGGCTTGCCTCCTTCCCCCTTCTGCCACTGGACAACAATCATTTCATGGCCAATCTGGAGGCCGTGCTCCTGGGGGGTGGTATCGAACTTGATGCGGCCATAGAAGGTGTACATATTTTCCTTATCCAGAGCGGCTTTCACTTCGTTCGTGTCAAGGGAGCCGGCGTCCTGAATGGCTTTTTGCAAGAACAAGCAGGTGACATAGCCCCCGGCGCTGTGGTAAGAGGGCACTTCTTTGTATTTGGCCTTATAGGCTTTGACGAACTCCTGGCTGGTAGGCCCGAACCAAGGCAAGTTCTCTTTTTTGGCCACTTCCGGGCTATACTTGGCCTCGGGTTCCCACTGGCTCGCAGTAATCACCGAGATGCACGCCTGGCCCAATTCGGCGAACTTGGGCTCCGCCGGCGCATTCATCAGGGCGATCATCCTGGTTTTGACCTTCTTTTCATAGATCTGTCGGGCCAGGGTGCTGCCGTCGGCAAAATGGCCGCCCCCCATGATGGCGTCAACCCCCGCCGGGATCTGATCAATAAAAGGCGCAAAGTCAGCCGTGTCGCTGCTATAGCCTTCAAAGACCACCACCTTGACGCCGTGTTTCTCCGCATACACTTTGAGGGCGTTAACCACGTCTGAGGCGAACTTATCTTTTTCATAGACAATCGCCATTTTACTTACCTTGGGGTCGAGTTTTTTCAGGATGTCCAGCGCCCCGGTCAGGTAATGACTGGCGGGCGTGTAGGCCTGGTAAATCAGGGTGAAGCCCTTCTTATAGGTGGAATCTGAGGCTGCTCCCGTGGTTATCATGATTCGGTTGTTCTGCTGGGCGATTACCGCGGCGGCATCGGCCAAACCGCTGCTGTAGGGACTGATGAGAAAATTGGCTTTATCACTATTTATCAACCGGCTGTAAAGTTGCTGCACCCGATCTTTACTGCTCTCATCATCGTAATACCTGGCGGCTACTTTGACTTGGGTGCCGTTGGGCAGCTTGATGCCTCCCGCCTTGTTCACCTGCTCAATCCATAAATTTATGCCGTTAATCTGGCGGGTGGCTTCGACGTTGAATCTGCCAGTCAGAGAGGCAGTAAAACCGATAGTTATCGTCTGTTCTGCGGCCGCGGCCACTTTGGGTGGAGCCATTCCTCCCAATAACAAGCCAAAAACGGTTATGGTGGCTACAAATACCAGTAAACGTTTCATACTTCCTCCTCTTTCTGGGTTTTTGTAGATAACTTCTCTCAGGTGAAGTGCCTCACCCTGAGTCTACAGCCTGAATAAAATCTATTTAGATAATTATATATCCTCACTGCTGTCCGGTAGACGTTATTTAAAATTATAGCTATAAGTGGTATGAGCCACAGAAAGGAGATATGGGACCTATGGCACATGTTGACACAATTATGGGGCAATTATTACAACTCATATCAAGACATGTTTTTGAGCACGTGGTCGAGACCCATTCCTACCAAGGACCTAACGATCAGGTGATTCGTTTCACATCATGTGCGCGCCGCTTACCCTGGGCCGTGGCGGCGGGTCCATTACCGGGATCCGGAAACGGGCAAAGAATATGGGTTTTGGACTAACCGCATGGATCTGTCCGCCTTGGAAGTGGCGGCTTTCTACCGTCGGCGTTGGCAGATCACCCTCTTTTTCAACTGTCAAGCAAAACCTGAAGATCAAGGCGTTTTACGGCACTTCCAAGAATGCGGTGCTGATCCAAATTTGGACCGCTTTGATCGCTTACTTGCTGTTAGTCTGGTTGAAACTCCGCAGCACCGTGGGTTGGGGTTTTTTGGGGTAGTGCAAAAACGATTATGAATTTCTAAAGGTATAAAAAAGGCGTATCTCCATTAGACTGGGTGGTGCCCAAACCAAACTCGAAAGGAGACACGCCGTGAATCTGGACGTCCCCGAGGTTTTTCAAGTTTTCAAGGAGATTTGCGCCGCACCGGAAAAGCTCTTTGACATAATGCGGTTGGACCTCTGGGAGATCGCCGGCAACTCCCTTACCGCCTGGATGGAATCGGAGTTGACCATCCATTTGGGCCGCAAACGGTACGAACGTCGGCTGGGGGCAGTCCATCGCAATGGCTCCTATCTGCGCCATTTCACCATCGAAGGTGTCGGAGAAGCAGAAATCAAGGTTCATAGAGACCGCCAGGGCATTTTCAAAACCGCCGTGCTGCCCAAAGGATGGCAATATGAGGAGGCGATAACACTACCGTTTGTTGGAGCTCTCCCGCCTGTTGCAAACTATGCTTATGGAGCGCCTGGGCAATGTTCTGTCCGCCCAAACCTGTTCCATATCCAGATCACAGACAGTTATTTCTATCGGTGTGCCTGCCTATCTTTATCTAATCGAATGACACCGTCCAGGCTCAATTGCTCACAATCCTCCTCCGAATAGCCGAGCACGCGGAGAACTTCCAAGTTGTGCTCACCCAGAAGAGGAGGACGCCGATTCATCTGTGCCGGTGTCAACGAAAATTTGTATGGAAAGCCAAGCTGCTTCACCTTCCCAGCAATAGGATGATCCACCTCGAAAACCATCTCCCTTGCCGCAACGTTGGAACTGGCAAAAACTTCCTGTATATCCAGGATGGGTCCACAAGGGAGCCCCGCTTTCTCAAACAACTCCAGCCAGTAACTGCTCTCATGTTCCAGCATTTTCTCCTCGAGAATCGGCATTATCTTGTCACGATTCTTGAGCCGGTTAGCATTGGAGCTGAACCTGGGATCATCGATCAACCATTCGAGACCGATTGTCCGGCAGAAACTCGGGTACATCGTATCGTTTGTAGCCGTCACCTGGACGTACTTGCCATCTTTGGCCCTAAACGCCCGTGCGGGTATGCGGTGAACATGATCGAGCCCCCATCTTTCGGGGGGCCTTCCTGTTACAAAGTATTCCATAGCCATAATGGTGAGGAGGGAAATCATCGAGTCGTAAAGGGCCACGTCAATGTACTGTCCTTCCCCGTATCGCAACCTGTGCACGTAAGCGGCCTGGATAGCTATGATGGCATTGAGCGCCGCCACGAGATCGGTGATCGGAATGCCCACCTTGACGGGTGAGCGCCCCCTCTCACCGGTAATGGACATCAGTCCCGTTATCCCCTGGATGATCGGATCATAGGCTTTTTTGTTCCTATAAGGACCCTGTTGGCCGAAGCCGGAGATGGAACAATAGATTAGCCCCGGGTTTTCCTGCCTTAGGCTTTCGTAATCGATTCCGAGTTTGTGGACTACGCCTGGAGTGAAGTTTTCGACCACGATGTCCACGCTCCGAGATAGTTGCCGAACGATCTTCTGTGCCCGTGGATCCTTAAGGTTCAAAGTGATTGACCGTTTATTGCGGTTGATGCTCAAAAAATATCCGCTCTCGCCAGTCTGCAGCATGGGGGGCCACTCCCTACTTTCATCCCCATTTAGCGGTTCCACTTTCAGAATGTCGGCGCCCAGATCCCCCAAGGCCATGGTCGCAAAAGGCCCGGCCAGGACTCGCGTAAAGTCCAGAACCTTCGCCCCGTGCAGTGGTTGGGATTTCATCTTGTCTTGCTCCCCTCTTCTTCATTAGCTCAAATGGCTCATTTGGCCTGCGCCTGGGAATCTCTTTTAAAACTGAACTTCCGGACAAAGATGGCGCGTGCAATCATATTCATCTGTGCCTGAGTGGTGCCTCCGCCTATCTGGAACATACGCACATCTCGAAGCATCCGCTCTATCGGCATTTCGCGAGAGTAGCCGTAGGCGCCAAACATCTGCAGACTCTCGCTAACCACCTCGAACATGGCGTGGCTAGAGTAAGCCTTGGCAAGGGAAGCTTCCTTCATGAGAGGAAGCCTGACGTTATTGGGGAGTTCCCTGGCGTTGCATGCAGCACGGTAGATAAGAAGTCTGGTACATTCGAGCTTTATTTCCGCTTCGGCCATCATCCATTGCAATCCCTGGTACTCCGAGATTGGACGCCCGAAAACCTCACGTTTTTGCATCCACTCGATGGCAAGGTCATGGGCTCCCTGACCGAGACCCAAAGCAACCGCACTTGCTCCGATGCGCTGGGCATTATAGCCGTTCATCAGGTCTTTGAAGCTCTGGTTGCCATTACCATGAACGACAACATTTTCCGCCGGTACTTCACAATCTTCAAAAATGAGTTCGGCCTCAGGGATGCCCCGCATTCCCATGGCATCCTCCACTTTTCCGAAGGTGAATCCGGGAGTACCTTTATCGACCAGAATGCCGCCAATCCCCAAATCTTTTCCGTCTTCGATGAACCGGGCAAAGATCAGATTCGTTTTTGAAATCGTCCCCCCGGTGATCCAGTGCTTGGTCCCGTTTAGGATGTATCTGTCGCCTTTTTTCACCGCACGCGTCTTTAATTCAGTAAGAGCTGTACCCGCTTCTGGTTCGGTCATGCCAATTGCGGGTTTGTCTCCTTCTTCAAGAATGCGCCTAGCGACTAGTTTTCGCTGCTCTTCCGTTCCATAGGCCATGATACATCCGATTGCGCCCATGTTCGTCTCAACCAGAATTCTGGCTGTGACGCCGCAATATTTGGCGGCCGTTTCGATGGCCAGCACCGCCTCAATAAGGGGCCGCTCCTGGCCACCATATCGAGCCGGAATGGTCATTCCCAAGAAGCCCAGTTTTCGCAGAATATTTACATTTTCCCAGGGATACTCGTGATTTTGGTCCCAGCGAGCGGCCTTGGGGGCAAATTCTTTCCTGCCGAGATCATCGACCAGTTCGACAATTTTCTTCTGTTCATCCGTAAGTCTAAAATCCATGCCATTCTCCATTTTTGTCCGATTTTCCGGGATTCTCGATTCCAAGCAAGTCTGGCCCCTACTGCCAGCATGGCTTAGTACTCACGCCGCCATCTCCCTCAAAACGATTCGAGCCTCGGTGGGCTGAATTACTTGCTCTGGAGGATGGCCCCTTGAAGTCTGAAAGGCAATTAATATGCCAAAGACGCAATTATCATATTTTGTTGATATTTCATAAATGGTCGCTTGAGAAAATATCTCAGGAATGATAATTTTCATTCCAGATTTGGGATAAATTTGCCAAAGACAATATACCGTTCAGGATGCCGAAATTAATTGAAGGTCAATTCACCCGGGATTGACCGCAGCTAATAACTTTCAGAGGTAGAATTATGTTTACTTCCAAGAAGTTCAAGTTCGGCTTTATCGCCAATTCGACCGAAATCGCCAACATGTTCTCCAACTGCATTGATCCCCATAACGAGGAAGTGACCATAAAATACTCCACGATGGAAGATGCCATACCGATCGCCAAAGCCTTACTCGAGGAAGGAATGGAGGTCATACTGGGCAGCGATGGAACGGGGAGCTTACTTATCCAAACCCTGGGGCAGCCCTTCGTCAACATTGCAAGGACTCATCTGGATATTTTGACCGCTCTTCTGAAGGCCAAAGAATACGGTCCCTTCATCGGCATCACAATCTTTGGCGCCCCCCTTGAAGGGATCACTCTCTTCGATGAACTGCTTTCGGTCAGGACCCGTCAGGTAGTCTTCAATACTAAGGCCCAACTGGTCAAAGGGATCACCGAGGCGGTGAATGAAGGCATCGATTGCCTGGTAGGAGCGGGTGTATCCCAGCATATCATTTCAGCGCTGGGAGGAAAGTTCGTCAGGGTTCCATTGAGGAGGGACATGGTTCTGCAGGCTCTGAAGGAAGCAAGAGCTATTGCGTTGGCACGCAGAAACGAAAAAAAGAACGAAGAAGAGATGCGTACCATTCTCCAAATTATCAAAGAGGGACTCATCGTTATGGATAATAACGGAGTTGTGAAAATATGCAATCAAATGGCCGCTGACATCCTGAACGCCGAAATGAAGGAGACCCTCAATCGTCCTCTCCCGGAATGCCTGAAAGAGACAGGACTGTTGAGAGTGTTGGAAAGTGGCGAGGCTGAGATAGATCAAATCCATCGGGTTAATAATGAGTACATTGTCGTCAATTCCTTACCGATAAGGATCGAGGATAAGACCCAGGGAGTCGTCTCGACCTTCCAGGAGGCGACCCGAATTCACGATATCGACTTAAAGTTGAAGGAAAAAGTATACCTCAGCGGGTTTGTGGCCAAATATACCATAAACCATATTGAGGGCAAAAGCGCCCAGATAAGAAAGGTCGTTGAGAAGGCCAGGAAGTATGTCGAAACGGATCTGGCGATTCTGATTCAAGGAGAGACCGGCACGGGCAAGGAAGTGTTCGGGCAGACCATACATAATCTCAGCCGCAGGAAGAAATGGCCTTTTGTTGCGATCAACTGTTCGGCGCTGACGGAGACTCTCCTTGAAAGCGAGCTTTTCGGCTATGACGGGGGTGCTTTTACCGGTGCGAAGAAAGGAGGAAAGATGGGCCTGTTCGAATTGGGGCAGCAGGGCACCATCTTCCTGGATGAAATTGCTGACATTACTCCCAATATTCAGGTGAGGCTGCTGCGAGTCATCGAAGAAAAGAAAGTCAGACGAATAGGTGGCGACAGATTGATCCCGGTCAATGTGCGCATCATCAGTTCAACCTTGAAAGATCTGCGTAAGGAAATCGAATTGGGTCGATTCCGCATGGATCTCTACTTTCGCCTGGCAAGTCATAGACTGACGCTTCCCCCTCTGAGAGAGAGGCTGGACGATATTCCTGACATCCTGCGTAACCTATTGCAGAGGTATGGCAAGGGTGGGGGTGCCATATCGCCGGCCATGATTGAACTGATGAAAAACTATCACTGGCCGGGAAACCTTCGAGAATTGAATTCTTTGGTCGAAACTTATCTCATTCTGCTGGGTGGTTCACGCGTGGATGAACAACTGTTCTTCGATTTGTTTGAAGAGGTTTGTCAAAATCAGCCCCTGCCGGCCAGTGACCAGCAACCGATTCAACCAGCAAAGGGTTTAGATGGGCCTGCTCGGCCATTGAGAGATCAGTTGGAGGAATACGAAAGGTCCATTATACATGAGACGCTCAAGAAGTTCCGTTTCAACAAGAAAGAGACCGCCAAATATCTTGGGGTCAGTGTGAATACACTATGGAGAAAGCTAAATTGTGGCTCATCCGACTAAACGTACCAAAAATCCTCTAAAGCAAACGTTTAAAGCCGCGGTGTCTTACGGCAGGAGGTGGCAAACGGAGATATCTTTGGGTGCCGACTGGGGTGGAGCTCACCAATCTGTCCAAGAGAATGGCCGCCAAGATCGATACCGAGCAAGGACGAAAGATTTACCCGCAACGGTTTGCCATAGCCGAACCTGTGTTTTCCAACCTCCGAACCCAAAAGCGCCTGGACCGTTTTACCTTCAGGGGAAAGGTCAAAGTAAATATCCAATGGTTACTGTATTGCATGATTCACAACAATGAAAAGATCACGCCATATGGCCTTACTTAGGTGAGGAGACAGCAGTGGAGGGCTTAGAAAGGGAAAAATCAATGCCAGCATAGAAACCACAGGAGATAAAAAAACCCGCTAAAAAAATCTTAAGCCCAAAGGCCTGTTTCAGAAAGAAATCGCCCTTCATAAAAATCGCTTTTTCGACAGCCTCAGCAGATAACAACATCCGTTGGACTTGATTGCTAAATTTTAGGGTGAGACCAACAAGGGGCGCATCATCTCGTTGTCTTCATGCTGCAAGTTGTGGCAATGCCAGACATACTTGCCCCGGGTGGGATCGAAAGGATACAGGTTAACTCCGGGGGAGGGACTTCCGGGTCCGCTTAAGGGAGCGCCTTGGGGCGCCCATCGGGCCACGATGCGGGTGACCGATCCGGTGCGGTGGATGATGGTGTCCTTCCAGCCCGCCTCTTCCGGAGGAGGAGCTGTGGGTCTGCCCTGGAGATAAGGAGTGAGGTCCGGAACCGGAAATGGGGTAGGATGGCGAGCCAGGGCCGCTTTGTAGGCGCTGACGTCGAAGGCCTGGCGATTGAGAAGTTGGAACTGGATAAGATGCAGATGGATGGGGTGTAAGTCTGCCGCGAGATTCATGATCTCCCAAACCTCCACCGAGCCCACCCTCGGGTTCTCGGTGATGGGATCCATCCACATCTGGTCGCTGAGGGTCAGCATCAGTGGTCCGTTAGCCCCCTGGATGACTTTCAGGTAAGCTGGCCGGGGATTTTTTAGCATGGCGGGAGTCACCAAAGAGCAGAGATCGGCGCAGGCGGGCAGTGGGATGGCCCGGGGCGGGAGGCTGTGGTCCACCCCACGCCGGCGTCTGGCCACCCGGAATTGCATAATCTGGCCGGTAGTTTCCGGGTCCGGGGGCTCCCCGTCCACAAAAGGGGTCTTGGCGTGGTTTAAGAGGGTTATCCAAGCTCCCGCCATGGCGGTAAAGTCGAGGATGACGTCGGCCCGCTCCGCCGGCGCCAAGAGAAGGCGATCGCGCTGGGCCACCCGGGGCAGGAGGCCGCCGTCCGAGCCGATCTGAAAGAGGGGCTGGTGCGAGTCCAGGCTCAGGTCCAGGATGCGGGAGTTACAGGTATTCAAAAGGCGGAAACGGTAGCGCCGCGGCTCCACCTGAAGATACGGCCAGGCCTGGCCGTTTATACAGATGACGTCCCCGAAGTAATCCTGGACCCACTGGGGATGGACCGCCGGGTTGACACCCTGGCAGGGATAGGCGAGGGAGCCGTCGCTATTAAAGGACCGGTCCTGGATCACCAGGGGGATCTCGTAAAAAGGGGAGCCGCCGTGGCCGGGGGCGGGGCCGGGCAGGCCAAGGGTGTTGTCGCCGGAGAGCGGCTTTGTGGGGTTAGCAGCAGGAGGCCCCCCGGTATCCTGGGCATCCCGGAGGAGGTAAAACCCGGCCAGCCCGGCGATAATATTCAATCGGGTGATCCCCAAGGTGTGATCGTGATACCAGAGGGCGGTGGCCAACTGGCCGTTATCATAAACATAGTCGACGTAATTTTTCCCGACCCTCCCATCCATCCTGACGCCGGCGGGAGAGTACCAGTCCTCGGGATAGCCGTCGCTGTCAGCCTGCGTCGCCCCGCCATGCAGATGCACCACGGCGCGCACATCCGGAAACTTGCTCTCGGCGCCGTGGATGGTGTGATCCAGGGCTCCGGCCAGGAGGTGGTGGGTGGGCAGGCGGTTGATCCATCTCACCTTTACCGGTACGTTGACCCGGGCCTCGATGGTAGGTCCAGGCCAGGAAGGGGAAAAGCCCACCGCCCCGCAGCGGCGTCGGCGGCAGATCCCGGTGGACTTTGGCGGTGAACTGCTGCAGCGCTATCTGATAATGGCACGCCACCCCGATATCGGGCATCACCTCGATGATGGGCAGGGGATCGACGTACTTAATAAAGTGGATTCCCGGCCGGCTGCCCGAAAAAACCCGTTTTTTAGCCCCATAGGCTTTTGCGGCCCGTAGCCCGTGGCTGACCTCAACCTTCCAGGGGACAGCCAGCGATGCCCCTGCCAATCCCACCAGCCTTAGAAAGTCACGTCTGGTGATCATAGCCTCTTTCACCGGTTCCGGGTTATCAGAACACCTTAGACGACGCCAGGAAAGCCACCGATATCATGCTCCGTCAGGGCGTGCGCAGGATATCTTCGTTGAGTTGGGGGTTTTTCAGGCCGTCGCCCTTTGGCGCGAATATTTTGACCTGCGGGAAAATCTCATTTTAACTTTTTAAGGCAGGCCCGTATGAAAGCCGGGAGATCGGCGGGGCTGCGGCTGGATATCAGGTTACCGTCCTCGACGACCTCTTGATCAATAAATTCGGCCCCCGCATTTTTGATATCCTGGATCAGGGATTTCCAACCCGTAATTTTGCGCCCTTTGAGCACCTGCGCGGTGATGAGAAGTTGCGGGGCGTGGCAGATCAGGCACACCGGCTTGCCGCTTTCCACGAACTCTTTGACAAACCGCACCACATGGGCATCGACCCGCAGTTTATCCGGCGAATAACCGCCGGGAATTAAGAGGGCGTCGAAATCGCCCACTTTGACCTCCCTGGCGGTTTTATCGACTTTAACCGGGGTCCCTTGCTTCGCGCCCTTCACGGTTTCTCCGCTTTTCAAACCGACATGGATCAGTTCGTGGCCGGCTTTTTTAAAGGCTTCCGCTGGCTTGGCATATTCTGAATCTTCGAACATGTCGGTAATCACGGCCGCCACTTTACTCATGGTTGTTCCCTCCTTTTGGGTGGATCGAATCCCCGGCCGGTGTGGCTAACCCAGCCACTGAGGATTGTGAGCCGTACTGTCGAAATGATCCGAGATCTTGTAAAGTTCATATCTGCCCCCTGCCGCGGCTTTGGCAGTCTTGGCCAACAGGGCCGCGACTTCTTGGGCGCTCAAGGGCCGGAAGGTGCGGGCCGCAGTCATGGCCTGCTCCAAAATGGGCATGGAGTCGCAACCGGTAATCACCACGGCAACCGGCAGATTCATGTCATAGTGCAGGCATTCCATGGGGCTTACGGTGTGGCTCTCCAGCAGGAAATGGTCACCCATGGATTTCATCGCCAGGGGCCCGATGCCGTGTTGCAGGAGCACGGGCAGCACCTGTTTTTGGAAGCTGTCATAGTGCGCGTCCATGAGATTCAACGGCATTTGCCCGGTGGCCGGGGTGAAGTTGTTGGCGAAGCAGAGTTCCAGCATCTTCAGGTGGATGGCGGGGCTCTTGTGCCCGGTGAAGCCGATGTAGCGGATTTTCCCGGCTTTTTGCGCGGCCAGCATGGCCTCGTAGGCGCCGCGGGGAGCAAAGATGCGCTCCGGGTCGGACATGCGAATCAATTCATGGAATTGCAGCAGATCGATGGTGTCCGTTTGGAGGCGCTGGAGGGACTCATTAAGCTGTTTGCTGGCGGCCTCCCCAGTGCGCCCATCGATTTTGGTCATCAGGAAAACCTTTTGGCGGTAGCCGTCTCGCAGGGCCTTGCCCATGCGAATTTCGCTTTCGCCGCCGTTGTAATCCCAAGAGTTGTCCATAAAGTTAACGCCGTTGTCGATGGCGGTGCGGACAATGCTGATGCTCTCCTGCTCATCCGGGCGACCGAGGTGGAACCCGCCTATGCCGACGATGGAGACTTGCTCCCCCGTGCTGCCCAACGGGCGGTAAGGGATCTGGCCTCTTTTCCGGTCTGCCCAGGCATGGGTCACCAGCCCTGGAAACCGTGTCACCGTTATGGCCGCACCCAGGGTCGCCAATCTATGGATAAACTGCCGCCGGTCCATTTCCCCCTCCTTTCCAAAAGGGATTTACGGCAGTAGCAGGGAGCACGAGGAATATTAAAAACCAACAGGAGAGCTGGCGAAGGAAGTATGCCTTGTGCTTATAAAATTATGCATTTTTCTTCTTTGTCAAGGAGAGGATCGTTGAAATCCCCGTCTCGATGATTAACTTCGCAACAACTTTTTGGGGACCCGCTTCTTAGGGCCGCGGCCTTGGGCCGATTGGCAAGAGAGCCAGAGGCCGCCCAAGTGCTGGAGGAGTTGCGCCACCTCAGGCCGGATTTCCCCACCAATGACCGCTTTTTGATTAGCTGCGAGGCAAAATTCGCCTACCTAGTAGACGCCATTCTGGACGACTTGCCCCTGGCAGGCCTCAAGACCTGATTGAGCACTCGGAATCTGCCATTCCACACCGTAATATTGCGGCTTTCTTGCCAAAATATAATTATCTCAAAATTTCCATATATTTGTCGATCTGATCTCCATATCTTGCGTGGGCTTTGTGGGGAGGATGATTTTAGCTGTCAAAGATTGAAGGAGGTCAGGAAGCCGAAGGAAACAGCAGGAATCCTTCAGGTCGAAAAGTATTGATATGCTCTGGATAGGGAGGCTTTTTGGCTCTGTGATAAATGTCGGATCAGAGCAGTAACAACCGATAAGGGATAGGCATGGCGAAGATCAAGTGTTTCATCATCTTGCCCTCCTTTCCTTTCTGCGGTCGATTGAGTTAATCCGAAATCATCCTGGCTGATCCGGGTTAACACCGAGCTTTGCCCTGCGGCGCGCATATTGAGGATACCAATGGTTGAGCCCTAGGCCTAACCCGATCAAGCCCAAGGATACCCCCTGATAGCCCGGCCCGCCTGCCCACAGGCCATAGCTTTTCGCCGCGCTCATCCCTGTGTTTATGAGAAATACCACCCCCCAGATCACCGCCAGAGTCCGGCAGGTTGGGTAAAAGACCGGGGAGGCCTGCCGCTCCGGGGGCACCGTCTCCCGGGCATAATCCAGGACAAAAGGTTTGCCCAGGAAGATGGACAGCCAGGCGATGGCCGCCAAGGCTCCGTTGGACAGGATATCCAGATGATCGATCACCCACAGGTTTCTTAAAAGCACCA
>JBAVUP010000078.1:0-2229 GCA_049696835.1 Desulfobaccales bacterium | reverse complement strand
CCCCAAGAGGGGAAGATGCGCACCACCGGGTTGGTCTTCGCCTCCCGGCAGTTGCTTCCCAAGATTCAGGAGGACCAGAGCCTGCAGCAAGTGGCCAATGTGGCCACCTTACCGGGAATTGAAGGGCCATCCATGGCCATGCCCGACATCCATTGGGGCTATGGTTTCCCCATCGGCGGGGTGGCGGCCTTTAACCTGGAGGAAGGGGTAGTCTCCCCGGGCGGCGTGGGCTATGACATCAACTGCGGGGTGCGCCTGCTCCGAACCAATCTTCAGCGCACGGAGGTGGAGCCGCGCCTGGGGGAGCTGGTGGATGCCCTCTTTTACCATATTCCCTCGGGAGTGGGCTCCCGGCGCAAGGACCTGAAGCTCTCCCTCCCCACCCTGAAGGAAGTGCTGCGTTTAGGGGCCGCCTGGGCCGTGAAAAAAGGCTATGGCAGCCAGGAGGATCTGGATCATATCGAATCTCACGGCCAGATTCCCGGGGCCGACCCGGAGCTGGTGTCGCAGTTTTCCCTGGACCGGGGCAAAGACCAGCTGGGCACCCTGGGATCGGGCAACCACTTTGTGGAAGTGGGCTATGTTACGGAAATTTATGATGACCAGCTAGCCGCCAGACTGGGGCTGTATCGGGATCAGATCACGGTCATTGTTCATACCGGCTCCCGGGGGCTGGGGCATCAGGTGTGCGATGACTATATCAAGGTGATGCTGAAGGCCAGCGACAAGTACGGCATCGAGCTGCCGGACCGCCAGCTTTGTTGTGCGCCGCTTTCCTCCCGGGAAGGCAAGGATTATCTGGCGGCCATGGCCTCCGCGGCGAATTTTGCCTTTGCCAACCGGCAGATGATCACCCACTGGGTGCGGCAGAGTTTTGAGCAGATCCTGAAAATGGGCCCCCGGGACCTGGGACTGGAGTTGGTTTACGACGTGGCCCACAACATTGCCAAAATTGAGACCCACACCATTAACGGGGTGGCCAAGAAACTGTGCCTCCACCGGAAAGGAGCCACCCGGGCCTTCCCGCCCCATCACCCGGAGGTGCCCGAAGTATATAAAGAAACTGGCCAACCGGTGCTCATCCCGGGGGACATGGGGCGCTACTCCTTTGTCCTGGTGGGCACGGAGAAGGCCCTCACCGAGACCTTTGGCAGCACCTGTCACGGGGCGGGGCGGGAAATGAGCCGGCACGCGGCCCTGAAGGTGGCCAAGGGCCGGAACATTATTAAAGAACTGGCGGCCAAGGGCATTATTGTTAAGGGCGCGGGCAAGGCCACGGTGGACGAAGAGATTTCCGAGGCTTACAAGGACGTGGAGGCGGTGGTGGAGGTGACCCACGGGGCGGGAATTAGCAAGAAAGTGGCGAAGTTGAAGCCTTTGGGAGTGATAAAGGGCTAAGGCAGCTTTACCCCAGATGGGTTATAATATTTAAATAATTAAAAATCTTTAAGTAATATGTTCGAACGACTCAGCGACAAACTGGCCGCGGTCTTCAAAAAGCTCAAAAGCCGGGGCATCCTTAATGAGGCCCAGGTGAACGAGGCCCTGCGCGAGGTGCGCCTGGCCCTCTTAGAGGCCGACGTCCACTACAAGGTGACCAAGGCCTTCATTGACCGGGTCCGGGAGCGGGCCGTGGGAGAGGAGGTGCTCAAGTCCCTGACCCCGGCCCAACAGGTCGTCAAGATCGTGCACGAGGAGCTCACCGAGTTGCTGGGGGGCGAGTCTCCCCGCCTGGACCTGTCGGGTAAGCCGCCCGTGGCCGTGATGCTGGTGGGCTTGCAGGGTTCGGGCAAGACCACCACCGCGGCCAAGCTGGCCCGACGCCTCAAAAGCCAGGGGCGCCAGCCGTATCTCGTGCCCGCGGATATCCAGCGCCCCGCCGCCATTGAGCAGCTTAAGCGCCTGGGTGGGGATATCGAGGTGGAGGTTTATCCGGTGACGCCGGGGCAAAACCCGGTGGACATCGCCGCCTCCGCCATGGAGGCGGCCTACACCGCGGGCTACGACACCGTGATCCTGGATACCGCGGGGCGCCTCCATATTGACGCGCCCTTGATGGCCGAGCTGAAAGCCATCAAGGAGAAGGTGGCTCCCAAAGAAATTCTTCTGGTGGCGGATGCCATGACCGGCCAGGACGCGGTGCAGGTGGCCCAAAAATTTCACGACCTGCTGAAGCTCACCGGGGTGATCCTGACCAAAATGGAAGGCGACGCCCGGGGCGGGGCGGCT
>JBAVUP010000077.1:0-1707 GCA_049696835.1 Desulfobaccales bacterium | reverse complement strand
CCTGTCCACGAGGGCAACGAGCACCATCAGGTCAACGGAATCCAAACCCAGGCCTCCGTCGAAAAAAGGGGTGTCGTCCGCCAGGTCGTCCGGGGTGATATCTTTAAGGTCGAGTTCTTCTACGATCTTATTTTTGAGTTCCTGTAAGAGCTCTTCCATCGCTTCTTCAGCCGCTTGGCAATTCTTCGGTAGCTTTCAATACACCGTAGACAACTGTATGGCCACGGCAGGTCACATGAAAATCGAGCTTGGCCTCAGATCCGGGGGGCATCGCATCGACGGAAATGAGCAGTTGCTCACTGGGGAAAACCAAGCGCCTGAATCTGACGACGGAGAATCCGGAAACCTCAAGCAAACGTTTTTGTCGGCGCCCCTGTCTTTTCACCGTTTCCGCCGCCAAGGCGAGGAGTGCCACACCAGGTACTAGAGGGTATTCATCGAAGTGGCCTGAGAACCATTCTGAAGAAGGCCCAAGTCGCACGCTGGATTCCCAACGCCCTTCGTGGGTCATCCGAAGGTCCTTCAGGTCCAGCCATTTATCCGGGGACATCCGCATTTCGCCTCAAATTCCGGACCCAATAGTCCACCACGTCCTGGACCGTTCTTATCATCTTGAGCTCTTTCTCGATAATCGGAAGACCGATCTGGGACTGCATCGCAGCGAACCAATCCAACGCGTCAATGCTATCCATCCCGAGATCTTTAAAGAGGTGGGCCCTAGGAGTTATCTTCTCTGGAGGAATTTCAAATTGAGTGATTAAATATTCAGAAACCTTTTTGAGTACTTCGTCTTCTCGCATTCATCACACCATGGATACCTTCGGGACGATTGCCGATCATAACCAAGACCGGTATTTCCAAAAGACCCCCGCAGCAGGGGTAAAGCGCACTTGGTGATCCACCGGAAAAAACCGGGGTGATAGATCTGATAAGGGCTGGCCGCCTTCAGGCGCGGGGGTTTCGCTTTCTCAGCGATAGAAGTTTCCTGGCATTATAATCCATTAGCCCCGTTTAGTAAATAGAGCCTTTCCCAATGCCTTGCGAAGGCTCCATTTAAGTATGACATCGATATATCTCATGCAGTCACGTCCAGCCAAGTACATCCCAAACAGCCACACCAGATGAGAGAACCCATAAAAGACCGGTCCCACTACCAGTAAGGCCGGGGCATGAAAATAGACTGACAGAACGCTAAAGAGTCCGACCATCGGCCATCCTAATACGTAACTGAACAGGACCAGACCCACGCCAAAAAAGAACTTGGGAGAGGGAGAGTTCTTGAGTGCATCTAACGTTACCTCCTTCTCAATAGCCCTCCTGACATAAGCGCTGGAGGCCAATCTTCGGGCCAGGAACTGCCAGAACCTCCCCCGCTTCCGGCCTGCGTTGGACTCATGCCAGGATTGAGTCAATGGTGAAGGTTCTATCGCATTCACTCCGTCTGCTGTCTGATAAGCTGTGATACCGGTCAGTTCCTCCAGATTACTAACCGTGTAGTTTCGTTCCTTGATTTTAGCCACCAGTTCGTCGGTTAAACGCACCAAATCTGCAGGGGTTCGCCCCGTGTCGTGTAAAGCGATGATGCTTCCGTTACGTATTTTTTTGAGTACCCTCTTTATCACCTTCTCAGTAGTGGCCGTGGTGTCGAAAGGCCTGACGTCCCAGCCCACCGCCGAGAGCCCATTTTTTTTCAGCGCTCTCCAAAGA
>JBAVUP010000076.1:0-3074 GCA_049696835.1 Desulfobaccales bacterium | reverse complement strand
CTACAGGCGGGCGTGATGAATCACGCCCCTACCACGCCTGCATCCTCTCTGGGCAAACAATGTGCTGACAACTGTCATTGTAGGGATGGACCTAGGTGTCAGCCTCTATTTTTTAAAAAGCGGTGTTCTCGACCCCCTCACCCTGCCCTCTCCCCCCCATGGGGGGAGAGGGGAAAATCTTGGAAATTCCACAGGATAAATAGATAGGACTTATGGGAAAGGTATCCAAAAGCTGAATAGCAATAAGCTTGCCGGACACTCCTGGGATTATGGGGGATTTTGGTTTTTGGGGCATTCCCCATAACGGCAAAATCTTTTGGCAATCGCGATAGGGCTGCCCCTACGGGGGACATTTTGCAGAACCTTGTCCGCCCAGATGATGCAGGCGTGGTAAGGGGGCGGGCAGGGGGGCGGAGCGGGACAGGCGGATGATTTCGGGAGATATTCTCAAGAGTCAGGGTTCGACGATGAGGCCCTCGCCCGTCGCCATGGCCGCCAGGATTTCTCTGGCCCGGGCCTCGTCCTCCGGGGCCACCATGAGTTTCACCCCCCGGATGAACTGGAGCATGGGATAGGTCCCGCCGGCGTCATCGGCCATGATCATGGCCTCGATGCCTTCGGATTCCAGCAACCCCGCGGCCATCTCGGCCTCGATGCGGTTGGGAAAGGTTTCCAAAACTACGGCGTCGTCAAGGTTCAAAGATGACTCCCATCAATTGACGTCTATGGTTGTTCCAGTGCAGTAGCTATCTGGCGAATAGCCGCATTAAAAATGATTGGAAAATATTTGAAACGTTTCTCAATGCCTCTCCCTATAAGGTCCCGAAAACGTCCTTCAACATCATTGTCCGGATTGAAGACCCAAAAACGCCTGATTCGCGTATCGCTTTCCGAACCCAAAGCAAAGAGATATCTAAAGAATAGATCGGTTTCAGGCAAGGAGTAACCCACAATAAAAATATTCTCTGCCTCTGAAAGCTCTTTTGCTGCTATTTTCCAAACATTTCCCAATTCTTTGTGATAACTCATCTTATCCCAGGTAGGTGGAACAAGAATTGGTGGGCCTTTTATTGGCTCCCCACAATGTTCTTTCTGAGATAGTTTCGATCCAAGATTATAATTTACAAATTTAAAATCAAATAATGGGCCAAAATTTACCTCATTAATATATCTTGGAATGATTTGATCACATTTATTGCATGTACCCCAATTTATAGAACCGTGAAGTTTTAAATAAGGGATTTTCTGTAGATCAACATTTTCTGACAAACAATAATCATAATTGAGACCATAATAATTTAGTGCATAATCCAAGGATAAATCATAATTAAAAGTTATGAAACTATAGCGATGTGGATCGGTAGGAGTTCTATGAGATTGAATGTCGGCAAGCATTTTAACGAATGCTCCGTACGGGATTGGCGGATTAATATGACCTTGTTCAATTGGGAATGGAATACAAATTTCTAGTGTTTTAAAGATCAATATTATAATAGAATCACGTAGTTGATCAATTTGTTTATGATTCCTATTTCCTAATTTGCCTATCAGTTGAGCAATTTCAATTGCACCAAAAAGAACTTCAATGTTATCTAAATCTAAATATGCCTTTGAGTGAACTGACCTAAGTTCTGATATTGCATTAAAAACGTCACGAAACGCCTCCTCTGACCCAGCTATCCCCTGGGTTTTGAGTCTTAAGAGCTCATCAGCACGGTCTAAAAAATCATTCATTAAGGGACCGCCCGCCTCTTTGGATGCACCTGCTCCTAATATAAATATTGTTTTCATAATCCTTAAATCTCCGGGAAAATCACCAGGTTATCCCGGTGGATGACTTCGTCATAGCCTTTGGGGCCGCCCAGGGTCTGGGAGATTTCCTGGGATTGGCGGCCTTTGATGCGGGTGATTTCCCGGGCGGAGTAGTTGGTAAGGCCCACGGCGAAGGGTTTGCCGTCGGCGTCCATGAGGTGGACCGCGTCGCCCTTGCGGAAGCCCCCGAAGACCTCCAGGATGCCGGCGGGGAGCAGGCTCTTGTTACGGTTCACCAGGGCTTCCCGGGCCCCGTAATCCACCAGGATGGCCCCCTTGGGGGTGACGTTATAGGCCAGCCAGTATTGGCGGCTGGATAGTTTCTGTTCCTGGGGCAGGAACAGGGTGCCCACCTCTTCGCCGGCGAAGATTTTCCCCAGGATGCCCGGGGTCAGGCCGTTGGCGATGAGGGTGGGGAGGCCCGCGGCCCCGGCCTTCTTGGCGGCGGAGAGTTTGCTCACCATGCCGCCCCGGCCAAGGGTGCCGGGCCTTTTCCCCGCGGCCTTCTCGATGCCGGCGTCGATGGTCTCTACCAGGTGGATGAGCCGGGCGTCGGGATGTTCCCGGGGGTCTTTATCGTAGAGGCCGTCGGTATCGGTGAGGAGGATGAGGAGGTCGGCCCCCGCCAGGTTGCAGATTAGGGCGGCCAGGTTGTCGTTGTCCCCGAACTTCAGCTCATCGGTGACCACCGTGTCGTTTTCATTGATGATGGGCACCACCCGCCATTGGAGCAGGGTCAGGAGGGTATTGCGGGCGTTCAAAAAGCGGTGGCGGGATTCCAGGTCGTCGTGGGTAAGGAGGATCTGGGCCACCTTGAGGCCGAATTCGGCGAAGGCCTCCTCGTAGGTGAGGATCAGGGTGCTCTGGCCCGCGGCGGCCACGGCCTGGGCCTGGGGGATGCCGGTGGGGCGGGACTCCAGCCCCAGCTTGCGGCAACCCGCGGCGATGGCCCCGGAAGAAACGATGATGAACTCCCGTTCCCCGGACAGCAGGCGGCCGATCTCGCCCACCAGGCGCTGGATCAGGGGCTGGTTGAGGCCATCGGGGGCGGTAAGCACCGCGCTCCCCAGCTTGAGGACCACCCGTCTGGTTTTACTCAGATACGCCTGTCGTAAGGGCTGCATGGCCGTAGCGCCTAGTGTCTCGTCGCGCAATTTTTATGACAAATAATTCGATTGCCACAGGCTTTGAATATCATGCTAATTCTTATGGCTTCGTAAAAAGTCAAAAATTCCCTCCCCCTTGATGGGGGAGGGTTAGGG
>JBAVUP010000075.1:0-5072 GCA_049696835.1 Desulfobaccales bacterium | reverse complement strand
CGCTCCCGGGCCTTGTCGATGCCCAAGGCTTTCCGTTTGCTGTCGATGTGGGCGATCATCTTCTTGGCCGCCAACTCCGGATCGGGCTCGAAGTCCCACTTGCCGCCCAGCTCTTCCTCCAGACCCTTGAACAGGTAGTCGGTGAGGAGCTCGGAGCCGGTGGTGGGGAAGGTGACCCCAAACATGGTGTAGACGCCCGAGGCCACAAAGTAGTGGCCGATGGAGATGGCCTTTTCGCTCATCCACTCCGGCGCCGCGCCCGCGGCGGGCAGGTCGCTGATGTCGGTGCCCAGGCCGCCGGCCTTGACGCAGGCGGTGGCCGCCATGAGGATGCGGGAGTTGTCCACGCAGGACCCCATGTGCAGGACCGGCGGGATGCCCACGGTCTCACAGACCTCGGCCAGGCCGGGACCGCAGTGCTCTTTGGCCGATTCCGGGCTCAGCAAGCCGAATTTCCCCGCGGTCATGGCGGAGCAGCCGGTGGTCAGGACGATGACGTCGTTCTTCAGCAGTTCCTTGATCATGGTGAGGTGGGCGTTGTCGTGCATGGTCCGGCAGTTGTTGCAGCCCACCACGCCGGCCACGCCCCGCACCCGGCCGTTGATGACGTTGTCGTTCAGGGTGTAATAGGAGCCGCGGATGGAGCCGCCCAGCAGGTACTGAATGGTCTCGTAGCTGAAGCCCACCACGGTGGGATGGCTGATGGAGGGGATCAGTACCGGCGCCCTGCGGTTGGGGAAGTTGTCGATGGCTTCCCGCACCACCTTCCGGGCCACGTCCAGGGCATGGTGCTCGTCAAAGGGGATGTGCATGGTCTCCCCTTCGATCCGAGCCCGGTCGTCGGTGGTGATGAGCTTGGTGTGGTAGCACTTGACCACGTTGGCCAGGGACTGCATCTCGCACTGCACGTCCACCACCATGGCGTCCACCGCCCCGGTGATGATGGCCAGCTCCTGCTGCAGGTAGTTGCCCGCCACCGGGATGCCGTGGCGCATGAGGATTTCGTTGGCGGAGCAGCACATGCCGGCCAGCTGGATGCCCTTGGCGCCCTTGTTCTGGGCGTACTGGATGGCTTCCGGCTCCATGGAGGCCACGTAGATCATCTCGGGCAGAAGCGGTTCATGACCGTGGATGATGATGTTGACCATATCTTCTTTCAGCACTCCCAGGTTGATCTCGCCGGCCACCGGTACCGGCATGCCGAACAGGATGTCCTGGAGGTCGGTGGAGATCATGGAGCCGCCCCAACCGTCGGAAAGGGCGGTGCGGGTGCACTGCTTGATGATGTTGTGGTATTCTTGGTCCACGCCCATGTGGGTGCGGTGCATGAGTTCCACGATCTCGATGTCGTAGCCCCGGGGCACCACCCCCAGCTTGCGCCACAGTTCCTGGCGTTTCTTGGGAGCCCGGTTCACATAGGTGATTTCGCCGGCCTGCTGGCCGAATTCCTTCAGGACCTTGTCCGCCAGCTCCTGGGCGATGACTTCCTTGGAGCGGGGTTTGGCCTCGTCGCCTTCGCCTTCGGTAATGGCCACGCCCCAATCCCGGGCCACCCGCTTCAGCTTGGAGACATCTTTAATTTGGTAACCCTGGGCCTTGCCGTGGGCCACTTCCTTGAACAGCAGGGCGGTGCCGCGGGAGTGGTCGTTGTGGGCCGCGGCCCCGGAACAGACCATGCGGGCAAAGTTCCGGGCCACGATGGTCTCGGCGGTGGCGCCGCACAGGCCCACAGCCTGCTTCTTCTGCTCCTCGCCCTCTTTCGCCTTCTTGGGCGGGGGCACCCGGCAGGGACCCTGGGCGCAGATGCGGCAACAGGCGCCTTCCGACCCGATGGGGCAGGGCTTCATGGTCTGGGCCCGGTCCCAGATGGTTTCAACCCCTTCCGCCTGGGCCTTCTTGAGCATCTCCTGCGTGGCGGGGTCTATGGAACATTTCGTCACGTCTAACTCAGCCATGCGCTTTTCCTCCAGTTTCTTACGTTAGGGATGACCTTCATGGCCCCCTTGGGAAACAGAGCCCCATACCCGGAAGTTGAACACGTACCGCGATTGGCTTAAGGGGCTGAGCTCTGAGAAAAAAAGATAAATCTACTCCAGGTGCGGCGTCGCCTTAGCCGGCCATTTCCTGGATGATGGTTTTCACCAATTTCACCGCTTCCGGATGGCGCAAGATGAGCAGATCGCTGCCGGCCAGGAGCAGGTCCACGGCGGTGATGGCTTCCATCAGGACGCCCCGTTTGGTCTGGTCGCCCAGTTCCGGCGCCTCCGCGTTGGTTTGCTTGCACTCCTTCACCTTCCACACTTCCTGGCCGATGTAGTTGAGGATAGGGAGTTGCAGCTTGTCATCTTCCTGGGTGAGGGCGGCCATGCGGTCCCGCTCCATGACCGAGTAAGAATACTCCATGCCGTAGCCCAGGCCGCCGGTGGTGGGATCCACCAGAATCTGACTGTCCTTGACCCCCAACTGGCCCAAAAGGATGTTCAACTGTTTGGCCAGGTTGACGTCGATGGGGGAGTTGGCCGATACCGTGTGATTGTAAGCCAGGGCGGCGGCGCCGATCTTCTTATAATTTTTGTCCTGTACCGGGCCGAGGGTGATGCTCTTGTCGGCGCAGGCCTCGGCCACCGCGGGCAATACTTCCGCGTCTTTTTCCACGTTGCCGGTGCCGTAAACGATCAACGGCACGTCAATGGCGGCCAGCACCTTCTTGGCAGTCGCCGCGGCCGACTCCGGCGACGCGTCGTCGCCATTGGGATCGGTGCTCACCAGGACCAGGGCGACGGCTTCGGCGCCAAAGTTGTTGACACACTTCTTGGCCCAGGCCACGGGGTCCTTCGCCACATCCTTGATGGTGTCATACACCGGGCCCGCCCAATCCTCGCCCGGATCCTTGTCCCATACTTCCATGGCAATCCGGGGTTTGTTCGGCATCGGCCCTTCAAATACATAGAAAGGATAGGAGGTCTCCCCTCCCAGAGTGATGGCCTTATCGCCTTTGCCGATGGTTACCGTTTTAATCGCGCCAGAATACTGCTGTTTGGGAATTTCAAACGCCAAGGTAGTTCCCTCCTTAATTTTTCCGGGATTGCCGGCATGTTAACGATCTTGGATTTGCGGAGGTATAAACATTGTGAAAATAATAATTAATTGGTCAACCTGTCAAGCAAAAAATCACGCCGCGCCCTTTCCCGGCTAATGAACTTAAGCCAATAACCGGTCAAAGATGGCGTAAGCGCCTTGTAATGCTATGGAATCCGCTGGTAGGGTAAAAGTGGGGCGGCCTTGGCTGTCGAACTCGGCCACTTGAGGATCTTCGGGAATGAGACCGGCCAATTCCAGGCCCTGGGTCTCGATCTCCGCCGCGGTTTTGGGGCTGAGGCCGTTGGTCACCCGGTTGACGATGAGAACGGACTGGCCCACCACCACCTTCAGGGACCGGGCCAGGTCCTTGAGACGACGGGCCGCCTGGATGCCCCGCCAGGAGGGGTCGCTCACCAACACCAGGAGATTCACCTGGTTGGTGGTGAGGCGGCTCATATGCTCCATGCCCGCTTCGTTATCCATCAAGATGTAAGGGTAGTTTTTCGCCAGGACCCCCATGAAGTGGGCCACTAGGTTATTGGCGGCGCAGTAACAGCCCGGTCCTTCGGGCTGGCCCATGGAGATGAGGTCAAAGCCGTCGGCCTCCACCAGGCACTGGTTGATGCGCATCTCGATGAGCTGGTCTTTGGTCATATCCACCAAGCCACCGCCCTTTTTCATCTCTTCCCGGGCCGCGCCCACGGTGCTCTCCACCTCGAGTCCGAGGACTTCATTGAGGTTGCTGTTGGCGTCGGCGTCGACCGCCAGCACCGGTTGCTTGCCGTGTTCCACCAGATAGCGCAACAGCATGCCCGCTACGGTGGTCTTGCCGGTGCCGCCTTTGCCGGCCATGGCGATGATAAAACTCAAAATTCGCCTCTCCTCACTGTGAAAGTATTCACATAAATTATACTATGAAGTGCAGCACCACGTAAAGGGCTTTATGAGGTGGCCGTTTCCCCCCGTCTGGCAGGTTCATAGCCTCTCCGACAAGTCAGGACAAAAGACTTGCGCAGGCTGGGGGGGAATCATTATAATTTTGGAAGAGAAGACGGCCGGGGAGGCCGCTTCTCTCCCGCCCACCTGTTGGGGGATCGTCCAATGGCAGGACAGCGGCCTTTGGAGTCGCCGATGGAGGTTCGAATCCTCCTCCCCCAGCCAACCTAGAGGTACCCTGGCGCAGCCTCACCTCTTCAAGAAAACTGTTACCCGGGTCCCCAGCCCAGACAGACGCGGCAGAGGGTGGCTCAGGCCCTAACCAGATCTTCTTCACCCTCTCCTCCTTGGGGGGAGGGTTGGTGAGGGGGGAAACATCGGGAAATGATTTAATCGATTCCCTTAAAAGATTCCCTTAATAAGTCATGATTACGGTGAATATGGGGGTATAGTTTAATTGGGTGTTTTTGCCGATCAGGTCCACGGCGACTCCCAATTCGGCGGACCACCTGGGACTGAAGATATACTCGATCCCGGGCAGGACCCCAATTTCATGAGCGATGGCCTGCCGGGAATGCCGGAACAGGGGCCCCACGCTCCAACTGGTGTAGGTTTCCAGCAGGGCCACCCATTTCGAGGTTAAGGGCCATTCCGCCGCCAGGTTCCCGGTGATCAGGTCCCGCCCATTGAGCGCCAGGAGGAGGGGGGAGGCCTGTTGGTTATTTGCTGCCCCGGGATCCCGGGTGGGGAAGCTATACCAAAGATTGGCATAAAGATAGACCGGCCCCACCCACTTGGACAGGTTGACGCCCGGGGTGAAGGCAAAAGTGCCGCCCCCTAAGGCATCGGTGCCCAGTCTGGCAGGATTGAGGTGGTAGCGGTGGCCGGTGGGAAAATTCACGGTGACTAGCGCGGTCACCGTGGGCTGCCAGGCGGTCTCCTCCAGGAGTTGGTATTTTGCCGTAAAGTAAAGATCCCCCAGACCGGTGAAACTGGCCGAACGGCTGGCGCCCAACCCGGATCCTTCCACCTGGCCGGCCCAATTCTGGAACAGG
>JBAVUP010000074.1:0-1896 GCA_049696835.1 Desulfobaccales bacterium | reverse complement strand
GCCCGAAACGTCGTTCGTTATCTCCCCCCGGTGATCTACTACTATTTGAGGGCTTACCATTTTTCGTTGTGGCTGTTTTTATTTTTTGGGTTAATCAGGGTTAGACGGAAGATCATCGCCTATGAGTTATTCTCGGCCTCCCTGGTTCTCTTCCATCTGTTTTCTTTGTCCACCTTTCTCCCTTCCACGATCCGTTTGTCCGTTCCGGTCATTCCTCTTTCTCTCTTTTGGGCCGGCGCAGGTGTTTTAGAGATGAAAAGATATTTGGAAAAAATTAAAGTATCGCATCCGGAAAAGGCAATTTTCTTATTCATCCTCCTGGCGATTTTGATCCAGCTGCCGCAGAGTTTGATCCCCGAGAGAAGGCACCGCGCAGGGCAGAAAAAGGTCGGCCTGTGGTTAAAACGGAACACGCCCCCGGGCGCGATGATTATGAGTAATAGCCCTCAGGAAACGTTCTATGCGGATCGAGAATTCATGCTGTTGCCTCAGGGGATTTCTGCGCCCGGGCATCCGGGCCAATCCTATAGCGAGATTATCCAATATGCCAAAACAAAGGGGGTTCGATATATTTTTGTCGATAAGAATACTCGCGAATCGAACCCAGGTTTTGTTGAATCGATTCAATCAAAGGATCTGAAAGAAATTTATGGAGCAGCGGATCGAGGATCGATCGTTTATGAGGTGCTCTACTGAGAGGGTCGGGATGTGAAGATGAGTTTCCAAAGCACACGGGATTGAGGTTGCCGGCATGGGCCTCTTTCACCTGCTCGATTTCCGGTGCCATTTATTTGGCGTCCCGTCCTTGCAGGAGTACAGGGGAAGAGCGGTTTGGTTAGGATAGATCCAGGGGCATTGGGAGATTGAAATTCGTTCACTCCTCATAGAGTCATTAGGCCGGTGGATAAAATGGAGGATTGGAAAGTCCGGGATGGGAATGAAAAGGATATGGAGGAGATTTTTTCTCTCAGAAGAGACGCTTTCGGGGAGATGGAGAAAGACAAATTAGACCCCAAGTTTTGGCGGTGGCAATTCATGGAGGGACCGGCTGGGAAGGGGTTGATACACATCGTAGAAGATAAGAACAAGGTCGTCGGTCACTTTGCCGACCTGCCGAGATGGTTTTCGCTCCGGGGGAGAACAGTCCGTGGGACCCTCTCCATCGATCTCATGGTCCATTCTGACTATAGAAGAAAAGGGATCTTCGAAGCGATGGGGAAATATGCCATCGGACGCGTTAAAAATGAAAACGGACTTTTCCTGATGTCCTACCCCGTGCGCCCGGGGACCATTCAGGGGTTTAAGAAGCTTGGTTGGGAAGAAGTGGTTCAACTTCCCGTCCTGGTCTATCCCATAAAATTTAGCGGCATCGTGAACCGGTACCTCCATTTTTTACCCTTGAGTTTCCTGATTGGCGGGGCGGCGAGGTGTTTCTATCAATTCTTATCTCAAACGAAGAAAAGAGATGAATCCAAAGATATCCTCATTGAAGAAATACAAAACATAGACGATCGGTTTGAACCTTTCCGGCAGAAGGCGCTTTCCCTATCCCCCGTGATGGGGATTCGTGACCGGGACTATATGACCTGGCGTTACTTCCAGCACCCGACACGAACCTATACTGTTTATCGAGCCGTGCAGAGAGGGGAGATGAGGGGTTTTATCGTTCTTAGAAAGGTGGATCTTCTTGGGTTCAATAGCGCCGTCATTGTAGACCTGCTTGCCCTCGATGAGGATATTTTAATCGCATTGGTGAAAAAAGGAATCCTGCACAGCCGGGGGCAGGGAGTTGATCTGTTAGGCTTCATGGTCCCAAAATTTCATTCTTATTATAAACTCCTTAGACGGTGTGGATTTCTTCCGAGTTCTAAGGCGTTTCTATTGATGGTCTACTCC
>JBAVUP010000073.1:0-4198 GCA_049696835.1 Desulfobaccales bacterium | reverse complement strand
GAAGAAACCCTTACCAGCCGTTTTCGAATATTATTAAAAGCTGAACCTTGTAATCTCATGAACTTCTCTTCCGGTAGGGCCGAGCCAACTTATAAGGGCCACGACTACTTGAGTATCGCGCGAAGAGTGGGTTATATAGCCTCATTGACATCGAAATGCGAATTTCAATTCCTTAAAGATATACTTTGTGAAGCTATAAGAGATATTTCTAATCAAATTGAGCGCTACAATATTAGAAATTATGATTTGCTCTATTTAATAGAAAATGTTATTGTTCTTGACTATATTGACGAAAAACTTCGAAATGAATTGTTATCATTCGCAAAAGAATCATTTTACGAAAATGCAAACTGGATAACTGATGTAGGCTATATTTTAGATTTCTTCAAGCTATGTCCATATAAATACAAAGAGGATGATCAAGCAAGAATCATTGATACTATTAATGAGATTGTTGAGTATCGGCTGGACATTGATGATCCTGACTTACTAAGTGATGAATTATATAACCTTGAGAAAATTGAAAAGGAGCGAGGAATTAACCTTAACGGCCAACTTGAAACTCTTCGCGATAAGTTAGCTAGTGCTGAGGAAAATGCTGAGACGGGGAAAGACCTTGATTATGATGATTCGTATAGAGGTCCATCTAGTAGAATCCAGAGTATTAGCAATGAAGCTCTGGTGGATATGTTTCTGACACTGATAAATTGAATAAATTTTTCCATACCGAAGATGGCGAGACAATTATATTTCTCTGATTTATGGTGAGGAATAAGGGACAATCCATCACAAAATCAAATCATATATGACCGATCCCTGGCCTTACCTCCAAGCAGCCGCCTCTGACTTCCGCTTCCTCCTCTCCCGGGGCTATCCCCGCGGCGCGGCCCTGAGCCTGGTGGGCAACCGCTACGGCCTGCCACACACCGCCCGCCAGCTTCTGCACCGGGGGGTGTTCGCCCCGGTTCTCGCCGCCGCCCGCCGGGTCAAGCTGCGGCGCCTGGCGGAGATGCCGGGCCAGCCCCTGGCGGTGGACGGCCACAACGTCCTCATCACCCTGGAATGCGCTTTACGCCGGCTGCCCCTGGTGGCCGCGGACGACGGCTTCATCCGGGACGTGGGCCAGGTTTCCCGGGCCTTTAAGGTCTCCCCCGCCACGGACCGGGTCCTCATCCTCCTGGCCGATTATCTGGCCGGGCACCACACCGGCCCCCTGGAGGTCTTCTATGACGCCCCCCTGAGCTTGAGCGGCGAGCTGGCCCGGCGCACCATGGCGGTCTGGGCCGCCCGGGGCCTGGCGGTTACCGCCCGGGCCGTGCCGGTGCCCGAGCGGGAGTTGGTGAGCTTTTCCGGGCTCGTGGCCACCAGCGACACCGCCGTGATCGACGCCTGCGCCGGGGTGGTGGACCTGGCCGGCGAGATCATCCGGCAGCACCCGGACTGGCCGGTTATCGATCTGAGGGAGGAAAACGCTGGAGAAGGAGAGGTTTCGTAAGTATTGGATTTTGTTGTAGGGGCACCGCGTGCTGTGCTCCCCTTTACTCGGAGGCACCTCCGGTTTATCGGGCGCCCGGCCTCCTCAGCGCAAAAAGTTCAAGGCAGAAGTCCCCCGGGGACTTGTCAAAAAAACCGTTTTGGATTATATCATTGCCACATGGGCGGTTAACTCAGCGGTAGAGTGCCATCCTCACACGGTGGAAGTCACTGGTTCAAATCCAGTACCGCCTACCAAGAAAATTCAAGGGGTTACGGTTTTAGACCGTAACCCCTTTCCCTTGCTTGCGGCCATGTTCTCCGGCTCACGCCTTGGCGGCCCGGGCCTTAAAGGTGGCAGCTTCGCCGGTACGGCCGACCTCTTGCAGGAAGGCCGCATAATTGTTCATCAAATTGAGCGCCTCCGGGTCCCGGGCATCCAGATGGGCTTCGCAGATTTCCAGGGCCCACAGGTAAAACGCCTCGGCCTCGGGATGACGCCCCTGGGTATGGCGCAGGACCCCCAGATTGTTTAAGGTTTGCGCCAGGGCCGGATGCTCCGAGCCCAGCAATTTCCCCTGGATGGTAAATATCTGCTTGAGCAAATGCTCCGTTTCCTGGAGCTCTCCAAAGGTATAGGAAAGCTCCGCCGCGGCGCTCAGATACTTGAGGTT
The DNA here is from genome assembly GCA_049696835.1 of Desulfobaccales bacterium. Lineage (GTDB taxonomy): Bacteria > Desulfobacterota > Desulfobaccia > Desulfobaccales > 0-14-0-80-60-11 > 0-14-0-80-60-11. The sequence continues at coordinate 2,051 of JBAVUP010000073.1, read as the reverse complement.
GGTAGGCTGTAGGTCCGCGGCTTGCTGGTAATATTGCATCGCGGTGAAGTAGTTGAAGTTGGCTTCCGCCAACCCTCCCAAGAGATACGCGGCTTGGGCGGCCAGCCGCTTGCCCCGGTTCACGGCCACCTGAGAGTTCGAAGTTTCGGCGATCTGTTGATTGGCCAGCACCTGGGCTTGCTTCAACAGCACCACGGCCCTGCCGGTCTCCCCCCGCTTTAAGGCCATGCGGGCCAGGAAGAGCTGATCCGGGGCAATCAGCTGCTGAAGATCGCCCATGCCCTGATAAAGGTTCTTCAGTTGATCAACCACTTCCTGATAGGTGGCGGGAAATTCCGCCAATTTTTCCTGAATCCTGGTCCGGAAATGCTCCAGAACCGCCTGTGACTCAAAGTCCAGCCCCATTCGCCGGATATCTTCTTCCAGCTCTTTTTCCCGACAGATAAGCGTAGTTTTGAGGAATTCCGGATCTACTTCAAACTCCAGGCTGTCCTCATCCCGCTTCAGCCTATGGCGTTCATATCGTCGCCGCAGGTTGGCCAGGGTTCGCCGGTTGACGTAGTCGGAGACGTTGCAGATCACGATCCCCATCGCCAAAGTGGTGCACCACATAAACCACAGGATGGTGACGATGTTCAGGAGATTCCGGTTACCAAGTTCCAGAAAGGATTCTATTGTGGCCATAGCGCCCTCCCCCTATACTCCAAAGGCAACGATGTTTGAGCCTCCCCGAAATGAGGTTTCCTGCCAGGTTTCAGCCACGTGCGATGCTAAGCTTTTATAATCCCCGGATAAGGAGAAGACAATGAGGGAAAGGCTAAATCTGAGGTTCTGAATCCAGGAATTAGAGATAGGGTTCCCCTTCCAGGACCGGGAGCCGAGGTGCATGCGGGTTCAGGAAAAAGCACCGACTCGACCGGCGCGGCCCCCCGGGCGAAGCCTTACCGATCATCTCTTTGGGAAGATAAGCGCCCCCTGACAGGGACGCAGGAGAACACCTGGGCTGAGCAGGCTTTCTTGTGTTCCCCCAAACGATGAACATGTGATACAATGGGTTCCCAGCCATGTGGAAAAATGCCGGAGGTCGACCATGCAGGTAAGCCTGATCCTGGCGAAGGAACCCGGGTTCGGGGGATGCCTGCAAGGCAGTCGGCTCCAGCCGTCTCAAAGGAGCATACCGTGATCAGCCACCTGGTAATCCTGGTAACCGTGTTATTGAGCTTGGGGGCGGGCCCGGCTGAGGCCGGGAGGAAAGCCCCGACGTTAAGTGAATTAACCCAGGCGGTGGCGCAAAATCCGCAGGACGCCCAGGCGCACTACTTTTTGGGGTTGAAATACGAGAGCCTGGGCAAGACGAAAAAAGCCATCGAGGCGTACAAAAAGGCCCTGAGTCTTAAGCCCGATGACGAGAAGGCGCTCTATAGCCTGGGTCGTTTAATGGGCGAACGCGGCCAGTCTGAACAGGCCATCAAGCTCATCCAGCAGGCGTTGAAACTCAAGCCGGATTTTGCGGAGGCCCGGAGCCTGCTGGCGTCTCTATATAGTAAGCAGGGGGTGGCGTTCATGGAGCAGGGGAACCTGGACGCGGCCAAAGAGGCCTTCGAGGGCGGCATCCAGGCTAAGGGGGGCACTGCCGAGACCGAGGCTCTCCGTAATAACTTGGGATGCCTTTATGTCCGGGAGAACCGCCCGGACCAAGCGATCGCCACCTTCCAGGAAGTGCTCCAACAAAATCCCAACGTGGCCCAGGCGCGCTACAACCTGGCCCTGCTTTATTACAGCCAAGGGGACTACCAGGCGGCCTCTCAGCAAATGTTTGCTTTGAAGGGCATCAACCGCGATATGGCGGGCGAGCTCGCCGATTACCGCTTCAGGATTAAGACCTCCATTGATTGGACCCCTCCGGTCAAAACCATGCTCACGTTTCCGGGTAGTCCGCTGTTAACCGAAGGCAGCATCCCTTCGGATTTCAGGCGGTAAACTGACTTGATAAAATCCTGGCGGCCCCCGGCCCCGGGGGCCGCCTGCTTGGCTGAATGAAAGGATACGAT
>JBAVUP010000072.1:0-2767 GCA_049696835.1 Desulfobaccales bacterium | reverse complement strand
GGCCTACGCCACCTATGAGGACCTGATGAGCCTGACCGAGGAACTCATCAGCTCGGTAGCCGAGGAGGTCCTGGGGAGCCTCCGCCTCACCCATCAGGGGGAGGAGATCGACCTGAAGCCGCCCTGGCACCGCCTGGACCTGCGGGAGTCCCTCACCGGCATCGGCGGCATTCCCGCCGGGGTGGTGCGCGACCGGGAGGCGCTGGTCAAACTGGCCCGGGAGGAAGGCGTGGCCCTACGCCCCGGCGAGGGTTACGGCCGGGCGCTCACCAAACTCTTCGACCTGCGGGTGGAGGCCAAACTCCAGCACCCCACCTTCATCACCGGGTACCCCCTGGAGACCTCGCCCCTGTCCCGCCAGAGCCATGACGACCCGGAGGTGGTGGACCGCTTCGAGCTCTTCATCGCCGGCCGGGAAATAGCCAACGGCTTCTCCGAGCTCAACGACCCCGAAGATCAGCGCCGGCGCTTCGAAAAGCAGTTGCAGGCCCATGAGGCCGGCGACGAAGAGGCGCCCCACGCCCTGGACGAAGACTACGTCCTGGCCCTGGAGCACGGCCTGCCGCCCACTGCGGGCGAGGGCATCGGCATCGACCGGCTGGTGATGCTCCTCACCGACTCACCCTCCATCCGGGACGTCATCCTGTTCCCGCTGCTCAGGCCGGAGAGGTAATCTTGGGTTTTTTTGAAACCTTCGTGGCCCTGCGCCTCCTCCGAAGCCAGAAGGGCTTCCTGCCGCTAAGCACCTTCATCTCCATGGCCGGGATCGCCGTGGGGGTCATGGCCCTGATTGTGGTCATCGGGGTGATGACCGGCTTCGACCAGGATCTGAAGAGAAAGATTCTCAGCGTCAACGCCCACGTCCTGGTTCTGAAGGCCGGGGGCGCCTTCACCTCCTACCAGAAAGAGGCGGCCGAGGTCAAGGCCATGCCCGGCGTGGTCTCCGTCGATCCCTTCATCTACACCCAGGTGATGTTTTCTTCTCCGGGGAGCGTCTCCGGGGGGATCATCCGGGGTTTGGACCTGAAGACCATCCGCCGCGGCGGCCCGCAGGCCCTGGAGGTGACGCAGGGACGCTTCGCCGACCTGGCGGAAGGCGGTAAGGAAGAACCGCCCCGCATCGCCATCGGCAACGAAATGGCCCACAACCTCAACCTGAATATCGGGGACTATCTGAACATCATCTCGCCTTTGGGGACCCTGACCCCCATGGGGCGGCTGCCCCGCATGAAGCCCTTCCGGGTGGCGGCCATCTTCCACTCCGGCATGTACGAATTCGACAACTCCCTGGTCTATACCAGCATCCCGGCCCTGGAGGAATTTCTGGGCCTGGGCCACCGCATCACCGGGCTGGAGGTGGAGATCAAGGATATCTACGCCGCGGCCCAGGTGGCGGGGGCCATCCAGCAAAAGCTGGGCCCCGGCTTTTACACCAAAAACTGGATGCAAATGAACCGCAGCCTGTTCGCCGCCCTGAAGTTGGAAAAGATCACCATGTTCATCATCCTGACGCTCATCATCCTGGTGGCCGCCTTCGGCATTGCCAGCACCCTGTTCATGATGGTGATGAGAAAGACCCGGGAGATCGCCATTCTCAAGTCCATGGGCGCCACCCGGCAGTCCATCTTGAAGATCTTTGTGCTGAACGGCATGGTGATCGGCGGCCTGGGCACCATTCTGGGCCTGGTCCTGGGGCTGGGGCTGTGCAGCCTCCTGAAACACTACCAGTTCATCTCGCTGCCCAAGGACGTCTACTACATCTCCACCCTGCCGGTGCAGATCCAGAGCCTGGACGTGCTGTCCATCGTCGCGGCCGCCATGGCCATCAGCTTCCTGGCCACCCTCTACCCCTCCTGGCAAGCAGCGCGGCTGGACCCGGTGGAGGCGATCAGGTATGAGTGAGCGGTGAGCAGTTAGCAGTTAGTGGTCAGTAAAACCTAGGGCAGGCCGTTACCGCCGATTTTATGGCGGCCACGGGCCGCCCCATGGCTTAAAACTCGAAACTAAAAACTAAAAACTTGAAACTCGAAACTCCTGAGATTGACGCCCCCCCATGAAAGTGGTAAGGTGCTTAGCGCGGTAATAGGAAGATATGGCAGAGCCCAGCGGACCTGAGTCCCCGGCGAAGATCCGGATACGGGGACTGGTCAAGACCTTTAAGAATAATGGCATCCAGGTGCCGGTGCTCACCGGGGTGGACCTGGACATCTTCCCGGGGGAGACCCTGGCGGTGGCGGGGGCCTCGGGGGTGGGGAAATCCACCCTGCTGCACATCCTGGGGACCCTGGAGCGCCCCAGCGCCGGGCAGATTTTATGGGATGGAACGGATGTCTTCGCCATGGACGACAAGCCTCTGGCGGCCTTCCGAAATCGCAAGGTGGGATTTGTGTTTCAGTTTCACCACCTGTTATCCGAGTTCAATGCCCTGGAAAACGTCATGATGCCGGCCCTCATTGCCCGTCAACCCCAAGGGGTGGCCCGGGAGCAGGCTGAGGCCATCCTGGTGCGGGTGGGGCTGAAAGACCGCTTGACTCACCGGGTCACCACCCTCTCCGGCGGCGAACAGCAGCGGGTGGCGGTGGCCCGGGCCCTGGTCCTGGAACCGGAGGCCCTGCTGGCGGACGAACCCACCGGCAACCTGGACCCCAAAAGCGGGGCCCGGGTCCAGGAACTCATCCTTGAACTGAACCGGGAACGGGGTCTCACCTCGGTCATCGTCACTCACAATCTGGAGATGGCCCGGACCCTGGACCGGCAGATCACCCTG
>JBAVUP010000071.1:0-2418 GCA_049696835.1 Desulfobaccales bacterium | reverse complement strand
GACGTGATTCTCCATGAATTAAAGAGCTTCAAGGCCGAGCGCCATCTGCCGGTGGTGGTCTGCCTGGAGGGTCTGGCCGCCTCCGGGGGCTACTACGTGGCCCAGGCCGGCGACGTCATCTACGCCTATCCTACCTGCATCACCGGCTCCATCGGGGTCATCGCCATGAAGTTCAACTTCCGGGGCCTGATGGATAAGGTGGGGGTGGATACCGACGTGGTGAAGACCGGGGCCTGGAAGGATTTCTGGTCGCCCTTCCGCGCCGCCACCCCCAAAGAAAAGGAGATGATGCAACAGATTATCGAAGAATTTTATCGTGATTTTATCAACGTGGTGGCCGAGGGCCGAAAGTTGAGCCTCAAGGAAGTGAAACAGGTGGCCGACGGCCGCATCTTCACCGCCCCCCAGGCCAAGAACCTGGGCCTGGTGGACCGGGTGGGCTATCTGGATGAGGCCCTGAATTTGGCCAAGATCATGGCGGGCCTGCCCCCGGAGGCCCGAGTGGTGCGCTATGACCGCCCCGGCAGCTACCGCCCCAATATCTACTCCATGCTCCCCGACCTGGAGGCCACCGGGCCTCAATTCCTTTATCTCTGGCTGGGCGGGGAGAATTGATCCAGCCAAAATCCCAGGATGGGCGGGGGTGGGAGGGAGAGCGACGATTTATTCAAGCCCCGGCATCCATGTCCGATAAGAAAGATAACAGGCATACCGCGGCCTCCAAACCCGAGATGCGATAAAACGGCATCCCCGGCGAGGTGAAAATCTTATCTTAATAATGAGATGAAAAAAATTGATTTGTGGCTTTAAACTGGTTAGAATTGGTTTAATTATATGGGTGATAATGAGAAGCGAAATTCCGGCAAGCAGTCCGGCCTGAAGCCGAGCAGCCAAGACTGCGAGGCCGGCGGCGATGGCCTCGAAGGCTTGCAGCGCCAGGCCCGGGAAATCGTCTACCGGACCCCGGAAGTCCGCCCGGAAAAGGTGGCCCGCCTGAAGGAGGCCATCGAGCAGGGCACTTACCAGATCGATTCCCGCCAACTGGCCGACATCCTCATCAAGGAATGGTTCCCGAAGCGTTGAGGCGCCATTTAGATTGAAAACCGTAGGGGCGAACCTTGTGTTCGCCCTTAACTTTTGCCGGTCAGGACACGCGCCTGTTTCAGGAGTAGCGCCACCGCCTGTTCTATCTCCTCCCGGGTGGTGGGGCGGCCGACGCTGAAGCGCACCGCGCCCCGGGCCACTGCCGCGGCAACTCCCATGGCCGCCAGCACCGGGGAGACGGCCTCCATCCCGGCGTGGCAGGCGGAGCCCAGGGAGGCGGCCACTTCCGGGACCCCGGCCATCAGGTCGCAGCCGGCAATCCCGACAAAGGAGACGTTCAAGGTGTTGGGCAGGCGCTCGGCCTCCGGGCCGTTCAGCAGCAGGCCGGGGAAGCCGGCCCGCAGCTTCTCGTGGAGCAGGTCCCGCAGGCCGCACAAATGGGTGGCGGCGGCCGAAAGGCCTTCCCGGGCCAGGCGGCAAGCCTCGCCCAGGGCCACGATATAAGGCAGGTTCTCGGTGCCGGCCCGGCGGCCGGACTCCTGGGAGGCCCCGTGCAGCAGGGGGGTCAGCTGCCGGCCGCGGCGGATATAAAGGGCCCCCACGCCCTTGGGGGCGTAGAACTTGTGGCCCGCCACCGTGAGAAAATCCACTCCCAACTCAATCACGTCCACCTTCACCTTGCCGACGCTCTGGGCCGCGTCAGTGTGCAGCGGCACCCCGGCCTGCCGGGCGATGGCGGCGATATCGGCGAGGGGAGCCAGCGCCCCGGTTTCGTTGTTGGCGTGCATGAGGCTGATCAGGATGGTGTCGGGGGTCAGGGCGCGGCGTACCGCCTCGGGGTCCAACAGACCCCGGCCGTCCACCGGCAGTATTTCAACTTTAAATCCCTGGGAAGCCAGGAAATGACAGGGGGCCAGGACTGCGGGATGTTCGGTGGCCGCGGTGATGATCCTTCCTTGGCCCCGTTGGCAAGCCACGCCCTTGAGGACCATATTATTGGCTTCGGTGGCCCCGCTGGTGAAGACGATCTCGTCCGGGGCGCAGTTAAGGAGCTCGGCTACCTCCCGGCGCGCTTGGTGCATGGCGTCCCGGGCCTTGAGCCCCAGGGGATAGTCGCAACTGGGGTTGCCGAACTCCGGCCCCAGGTAGGGCTGCATGGCCGCCGCCACCTCCGGGGCCACCGGGGTGGTGGCGTTGTAGTCCAGATAAATCATGAGCCCTCCTTCCTTGCCGGTGGTCTGCCTCTTGGATTGACACCCGCTTCCGGCCTCTGATATTTTAACATCAAACTGGAATTGACGGGCAGTAACTTTGATTATCGTTCCCCAGCTCCGCCGGGAAAAGCTTTTCTAGAGGTCCAAATTTGCCATGATG
>JBAVUP010000070.1:0-29609 GCA_049696835.1 Desulfobaccales bacterium | reverse complement strand
ATCACCGTCATGACCGACCTGGTGCCCAGGGCCTATCAGATCGCCGACACCTATCGCCACCAGGGGGTGAAGGTGGTGCTGGGCGGCATACACCCCACCATATTGCCTGAAGAAGCTTTAGGACATGCCGACGCGGTAGTAGTGGGAGAAGCGGAGGGTGTCTGGCCACGGGTGGTAGCTGATGCCGCCTCGGGACGGCTGCAAAGACTCTATCGGGCCGGCAAAAAGACCGATCTCACCGGCCTGCCAAGACCACGGCGAGATCTCTTCCCCAGGCCCGAACATCGGGGTTCTGCTCCTGCTTATGTCGGCGTCGAGGCCTCCCGAGGGTGTCCGCACGATTGCGAATTCTGTTGCAGTGGCCAGACCATGGGGCAGCAATATCGAGTCAGGCCGGTTCAAGAGGTGATTGCCGAGATCGAGTCTCTTGATTCCCCTGACTTCTTCTTCGTCGATGACGCCCTTGGACTGAACCGGGAGGTAGGAAAAAAGCTTTTTACTGAAATGATACCCCTTAAGCGGCTCTGGATGGGGCAAGGAACCGTGTCGTTAGCTGAAGATGTGGAGCTGCTAAAATTGATGCGACGTTCGGGGTGCCGGGGACTTTTGCTAGGATTCGAATCGGTCCAAAAAGGCACTCAGCATGAGGTGAGGAAAATCAAGAACCTGAAGATCGATTTTTATGAGGCCATGCGCCGCTTCCATGGCGAAGGTTTCGGCATCCTCGGCGCCTTTATTTTTGGCTTCGATTACGAAACCAAGGAGGTGTTCGAGCAGACCTTTGAGTTTATCATGAAGAGTCGTCTGGATTGTGTCCAGCTGCGGATTCTCACTCCTCTTCCGGGAACTCGGTTATATACGCGTCTCTTAAGCGAAGGCCGGTTGTTTGAGCCTGACTGGTGGCTCCGTGGCTATCCTCCTGATACCCTCCTTTTTCAACCGCAGGGCATGACTGCTGACGAGCTCATCAGCGGCTACGCCCGCCTGAACCGGCAAAGCTATTCGCCCGACGCCATGCTCGAACGGTTCTTTGGCATGAGCCCCTGGAAACGGACTCTACGCGGTTGTTTAATGTACGCCGGCATCAATCTATCTACCCGCAACCGTTATTTCAAAGGCCTGAAGAAGCCCCAGCCCTTTGTTGGGGCTGTCAGCGTCAGAGGCGAGCCCTAGAAAGTTTTTGAAAAAGTGGGAAAACCACGGGGCTTCATCTGACGGCCTTCAGGAGATTCTCACATTTTTTCCGGTCCGGTTTTCGTGGAGCCGGCCCGGTTTCGTCAAGCCTCTCTCTTCTCCTGGCCGCCTCCCGCGTCCCACCAGCGGTAAAGTCGAGGGCCGATGAGGCTGCACCCTGCGGCCAACGCCGCGCCGGCGAAGAGATCGATGACATAGTGATACCTCAGGTAGACCGTGGAGAGGATGAGGGCGCCGACCATCGGGCAGAAGAGATAGAAGAGCAGCCTGGCGTACCGATAGGATAGAGGTAACACGATGAGAGCGATCGCCACGTGACCGCTGGGCATGCAATCCCGTTTGTTACCCTCCACCAACTCTATGAGATGGCTCACGAAATCGCCGATAAAACTGCCGTTTAGGGGAACCGACTGGAGGTGGGCCAGGGTGTACCGCGGGCCAATCGCCGGAAAGAGAATGTAGCCGATGAAAGACAGATACCAACCCAAGAGCAAGACAAAGACCGCCAGATCGAAATCCTGCCTCGGATTCTTCAGATAGAGGGTATGCACGAGTCTGGCCGGCATGAAAAAATAACTTAAATAAGCTACGGACAGGACGCCGGTGAGCCAGGGAACGATCCAGCGCTCCATCCAAACCGTTGGATTGACGCCAAAGAGGAGAAAATCGATGCGGATCAACTGGGGATCGACGTCGGGATGAAGATAATGGGTCAGATCACCGAGGGATTGGTAGATGAGGATAAGGTAAAGGATGGGGGAAAAATCATTAATAAACTTACCTACCCGGCCCCCCACCTCTCGGTCGGAGCACCGTTTCAAGACCAAGAGGACGCCCGCACATAGGGCATAACGCCAGAGCAGAGACCGCCAGAGTGGAATTTGGTCCCGAAAGCAGAGAACTAGCAAGATCAACCCGATGAGAAAGAGAAGGGTCAGCCATTGAATAGGATTGATGCGTCTCATCGAGGGAAAATATATCCTAAACCGGAGGGGAAATCAAAAATCCCTGATCAACGTCAAATTATTTTCCCCACTCTTATTGCCTCATGGAAGAAACTTAGCTGGCTACTCCACAACTTGCTATTATACGCCCTTCCGCTATTCTTTTCATATGATTTGTATATTGAAAAGCCTTTGCAAATGGAGTTTGGATTGGTAATGCTCCCGAAAAATTGAAAAATGTCCGGGGCTATCCCATTGACTGGGGGGGAGGTCCTTCCCGAGATGTCCGGTTTCCAACTCAAACCAAGGGCAGGTCGGGACCGGGTGGGGCTGCTGGTGCCAGGCGCAGGGTGAGGGGTGCGGTATGTAGGCATAGTTGGCAGGGGTGGGCTGTCGGGTAGGGGTCTGGCCGGGGTCCTGACGGCCTCCCAGGGGCCGATCGCCAAGGGGGAACAATTTAGCAGTGGTTGGGCGATCACCTCAGGGAAGGGCTCTCACCGCCTCAGCTTGTTCTTTTGCCGGGCTAAGGCCATGTCCTAATAATATGGTTCTCAGCCCCCTCAGTTTTGCTAGCCAAAATGCTAGCCATAAATAATAATAGGGTTAGCCGATATGGATAACCCCTTGAATTTACTGGAGCCGGCAGGGGGATCTGAACCCTCGACCTGCTGATTACGAATCAGCTGCTCTACCACTGAGCTATGCCGGCTGCGACGACTAAAATTCTACACTGCTTCTCCACATTTGCCAACCGGCAATCTGATTCCCCGCCTGATGCCGGTCGACCTGCCGCCGATTTACCGTGGTGGGGGCCGGTCCCCCTGGCCCCGGAATATCGTTTTAAGTGTGGGGGGCTGAAAAGAGGCGCGACTTGATTTCCTCTTCGTTCCGCCTGGTTAAACCGTGACTTTTGTGCTGGCAAATCCCGGGAAAATTATTATAGATTAACAGGTATCCACGATGAATCCGGAGGTGAGGAGCCATGGCGGAGCATAACCGGGAGCAATTGTTCCTCGACAGGTACAGAGACGTGGAAAAAATCTGGTCAGGGCCGTCCTTCATCCAATACCACGACTTTAAAAGTTTATTGTCAGAGTTGCCGGTGTCCAGCGTGGCTGCGGCCCAGCAGACGTACCGCCGCAAATTTGCCGGCAATCTGGATTACGTCTATGGGGAGATGTTGTACAGCCTGACAGGATACGAAGGCCATTTGCGGGACAAGGCCTTTAGGGTGGGGGAATGTTACATCCGGCCCATCTTGGGCCGCAACACCTTCGGCCTGGAATTCGATATCCGCTATCAGAACCGGGAGGGAGAGGAGATCACCCGGTCGGCGGAAGTGTTACGCCTCGGGGAGACCAAATTTATCTTTTATACGGATTACTACCGCCCCCTGTAGTTCGAGGGGCGACCTGAGAGGGGTGACCCGGATATATCTCATCCCGGCCAAGGCGCCGCACGGGGGGCCCGGCTTAGCCTGAATGAAGCAGGAAAAGGGGCTGGCGATGGGGTTTCAGCCGAGCCCCGGCTCCCCATAATGCCGGAGGCGGATGGATCCGCCGGCCTCGGGAACCGAGACCTGCCCGGGGTCTGCCGGTGGAAAGGAAGCCACCATGCCGGTTACGGAAGCAGAAAGAGACCTGTGTCGAGTCAGATACCAGCAATGTATCTTAGAGGCGGCGGCCGCCCATGATTGGCGGCCGGAGATCATCGCGGGGATCATCAGCCGGGAGTCCCGTTTCGGCCTGCTCCTGGACCCTAAAAAACCCGGGGGCAACCCCGCCGGCACCGGGGATAACGGACACGGGCACGGCCTCATGCAGATAGATGACCGGTTTCACCGGGAGTTTATCCGCAGCGGCCAGTGGACCGACCCGGCGGCAAATATTGCCTACGGGGTAAAAGTCTTAACCGAATATTATGATTGGTTAAGCGACCATGCCGAACTGCGCGGCGATGACCTCGAGGCCGCGGCCATCGCCGCTTACAACTGCGGGCCGGGCAATGTCCGGAAGAGCCTGGAGCAGGGCCGCCATTGGGACGCCCGCACCACCGGCGGCGATTACAGTGCCGATGTCCTGGCCAGGAGTGCAGCGCTCCGGCCTTTCTTGCAGAGAACCTGAAGCGACAGGTGGGAAAAGGCCGCGCCCCCGTCAGGAGGTAGGTTGTGCCAGCTCCCGGGCCAGGGTGCTGCTGTTGCCCTGGGCCCGGGGACTGCCCAGCACGGCGACAATCTTCATGGCACAGTCTCCTGAAGGGTGTTTGCAGATACTATAGCACAGGCCCCGCCCCGGGCCAGGGGGTTTTCGCCGGGAGGGAGCCGCACCAAGGTCCAGGAAGAGGCGAGCCCCGGCGGCCGCAGGAAAGGTAATGATGCGAGATCACCGTGCCAGAATTCTCCGGGCTATTGTCGCACTGCTCCTGGCCGCCCTGTTGGGGGTGGTCGGGTTGACGTGGGGGCAGGAAGTCTCAAAATTTGGCAACCCCTGGCTCTGGGTGACCATCGGCAAGGTCACCGTGAAGGCCGAAGCGGTGCGCACCCCGCATAAGCTTTACCTGGGCCTGAGTTATCGCCGGGAGCTGCCGGAAGGCCGGGGGATGCTCTTCTTTATGCCGAAAGTGGAAGTACAAGAGTTCTGCATGCGGGGGATGGGCTTTCCCCTGGACTTCATCTGGATCAGCGAGGGGCGGGTGGCGGGCCTCACCCGGAACGTGCCCCCGGACTTTCCCGGGGACCTGAGCTCGCCGGCGCCGGTGAATTACGTCCTGGAAGTGCCTGCCGGCTTTGCCGACAAATACGCCATTCAGGTGGGGGACCCGGTAAGGTGGTAGCCAGCGGGGCCGGGAACGGCGCGGGTACAGTTTCCCTGACCTTCCGGTCAAGCCCCGCCCACCTCGCCTGTTAGCCTTGCCAAGCGCGGCGGATTGGTCTATATTTCCCGGAGGATTGGGAAAATCATTGATACTGTCGGACCTGGACCGCAAGGTAATCCTGGCCCTGCAACGGGACCTGGAGATCTGCCCCCGCCCGTTCTCGGAGGTGGCGGAGCACCTGGGCATAGAGGAGGACTCCTTGCTGGAGGTCATCCGCAGCCTGATGGCCCGGGGCTACATCCGGCGATTTGGGGCCACCCTGCGCCATCAGCAGTCCGGCTACGCGGCCAACGCCCTGGTGGCCTGGTCGGTGCCTGAGGCCGACCTGAAGCGCATCGGCCGGCACCTGGCCGGACAACGGGCCGTGACCCACTGCTATGCCCGGCGGCCGGCGCCCTCCTGGCCGTATACCCTCTACACCATGATCCACGGCCGCACCCCGGAGGAATGCGTCAAGATCGCGGCCCGGATGGCGGCGGAAACCGGCATCCACGACTACGAACTGCTGTTCAGCGAGACCGAACTGAAAAAGACCACCATGCGATACTTTAGTGAGCAGTAAGCAGTGAGCAGCCAAGGTGCGCGGTGCGCACCCTACACCAAGCACAGGCGGAGCGCCTGTGCCGCAGTTTTTCCCGATAATTAACCTCCCCTGGGAGAATTTTTCGAAGCAATAAGCTGCAAGCTGGTTGAGGCGGGTTTCACTGCTCACTGCTCACTGCTTACTGCTTACTATGACAGGAGCAGGCGATGACCGGCTATGCCGATTCAGAGGCACTCTTTAAAACCGCGCAAGAGATCATCCCCGGGGGGGTGAACAGCCCGGTGCGGGCCTGGCAGGCCGTGGGGCTCACCCCCCGGTTCATGGTCCGGGGCGCGGGAGCCCGGGTCTTTGACGTGGACGGCAACTCCTACCTGGATTACGTGGGCTCCTGGGGACCTTTGATCCTGGGGCACGCCGCGCCCCCGGTGGTGGCCGCGGTGCAGGCGGCCGCGGCCCAGGGTACCAGCTTCGGGGCCCCCACCCCGGGAGAACTGGAATTGGCCAGGGTTTTGTGCGCCGCGGTGCCGGGTGTGGAGATGGTGCGCCTGGTCAACTCCGGCACGGAAGCAACCATGAGCGCCTTGCGTCTGGCCCGGGGGGCCACCGGCCGCCCCCGGGTGATCAAGTTCGACGGCTGTTATCACGGCCATGCCGACTCCTTCCTGGTGGCCGCGGGCAGCGGCGTTCTTACCCACGCCATCCCCGGCAGTCCCGGGGTGCCCCCGGAAATCGCCGGTTTGACCATCTCCCTGCCTTACAACGACCTGGAGGCGGTGCGCCAGGCGGCCGGGCGTTACCCCGGGGAGATTGCGGCCATCATCGTGGAGCCGGTGGCCGGCAACATGGGGGTGGTGCCGCCTGCGCCGGGGTTCCTCGCAGGCCTGCGGCAGATCTGCGACGCCGCCGGCATCCTGTTGATTTTCGACGAAGTGATCACCGGCTTCCGGGTGGCTTGGGGCGGGGCCCAGGAGTTGTATAACGTCCGGCCCGATCTCACCTGCCTGGGCAAAATCATCGGCGGCGGTCTGCCCGTGGGCGCTTACGGCGGTCGGCGGGACTTAATGAGCCAGATGGCCCCCACCGGCCCCATCTATCAGGCCGGGACCCTGTCGGGGAACCCGGTGGCCGTGGCCGCGGGCCGGGCCACTTTGGAAGCCCTGAGCGAGCCCGGCGTCTATGCGGAACTGGAAGAGAAGGGGGCCTGGCTGGCCCGGGAACTGGCCCAGGCCGCCTCCCGCCGGGGGGTGCCCCTGACCATCAATCGGGTGGGCTCCATGCTCACCATATTCTTCACCCCCGGCCCGGTAACCAACCTGGAAGAAGCCCAACAAGCCGATCTGGGCCGATTCCGGCAATTCTTCCAGGGGATGCTCGACGCGGGGATTTCCTTGCCTCCCTCCCAATTTGAGGCCTGGTTCATCTCCCGGGCCCATACCCGGCAAGACCTGCAGGACACCGTGGCGGCGGCGGCGCGCCTCTGGTCCCGGTAACCATCCCTGAGCGGCGCGGTCCTTGCCGGGCTCCGGGGACAAAGCGCCTCACCCGGGGGCCAGACCCCTAGCCGGTCAGGCATGACCACTCCTTCCTTACTGAGGCGGGTTTGAGAACCTCTTCACGCCCCCCCTGCCCTGACGGCGACCCTGACTGACCTACCCGAAAATATCCCGGAATTGGCGGCTCTGGCCTCATCTTTCCCTTGGCAATGCCTAATCCCATGGGGTGAAGCGCCCCCTAGAGTGGGGAGAAAGTCCTTAAGAGGGGTAACTCCTCAGTCCTGGAAGTGAAGAATGGAGCTTGAGAAAGTTTTCCTAAAGTCGCTGATTTTAGCTATTTTAATTGACTCTCGAATATTTTCATGCCTATCATGCTCGGGTAGGCTATTTGCATTTCTCCAACCGACGATCATTTTATCCCGCCAAGGAGGTGAAGTTCGAGTCCAGGGAAACTGGGATAGGCACTTATTACCCACATCACCAGCAAGCTTTTATCCATTTTTTTTTCCTTAGGAGGGATCTCATGGCAGATACAGTTCCAGGAAAAGCATGGGTAGTGGTATTTTGCGGCACCGCCGTCAACCTCTGTTTGGGCATCCTGTACGCCTGGAGCGTCTGGACTGGGAAGCTGATTAATGTGAAATTGGCGGGGCAGGTGATCACTGACGGTCCCGCGGCCGGGTGGACTTACCTGACCAATGCGCAAGCTGCCACGCCTTTTTCGCTGTGCGTCATCATCTTTGCCTTATTAATGATCCCCGGCGGCCGCATCCAGGATAAAATGGGCCCCAAGGTGGGCGCCATCACCGGCGGCCTCTTCCTGGCGGTGGGCTGCATCATCGCCGGCCTCATGAAAAGCTACGGCGGCCTGGTCTTCGGTTTCGGCGTCCTGGGCGGCATCGGCATGGGCATCGGTTATGCCGCGCCCACTCCGGCGGCTTTGAGCTGGTTCGGCCCGCATAAGCGGGGTCTGGTGGCGGGTCTGGTGGTAGGCGGCTACGGGGGGGCGGCTTTGTATATTTCGCCTCTGGCCGCGTATCTGATTGCCACTGGCGGTGTAACCTATAGCTGGATTTTCTTGGGTATCTTCTTTGCTATCGTGGTCATCATTGCCGGCAGTCAGCTGGCCAAGGCGCCTCCGGGTTATGTGGCCCCGGCGGCTCCGGTCAAGGCGGGCGCCGCTCCGGCCAAGGCCGCGGGCACCCTGATCGACTGGGCGCCCAGCGAAATCGTGAAGTCGTGGCAATGCTATGCCTTGATCTTGATGTTCATCGGCACCACCCAGTCGGGTCTGCTGATCATCGGCAACGCCGCCGGCATCCTGGCCACCGCCGCCAAGGGCACGGCCCTGGCGGCCTTACCCTGGATCCTACCCTCCTACGGGGGTCTGGTAAACGCCGTGGGCCGGGTGGGTACCGGTCTGTACTCGGATAAGATCGGCCGGGACAACGCCTATACCATCAACTGCCTGGTGTCGGCCCTCTGCCTGCTCTTGCTGGCACCCATTATTGCCTCCCACAACCTCTTCTTATTGTTCATAGCCGTGGGTATCGCTTACTGGCAGTACGGCGGCGGTCTGGCGCTGATGCCGGCTTACACTGCCGACTTCTTCGGCCCCAAGAACCTGGGCATGAATTACGGCATTGTGTTTTTGGGGTGGGGTCTCGGCTTCTTCATGACCCGGCTGGCCGGCACCATTAAGGACATCACCGGCTCCCTGACCTGGGCCTTCATCCTCTCGGCCATCGTGCTGGTCATCGCGGTCATCATTTCCCGGGTGACCAAGCGGCCCATGCATCTTGGAACAGGAGAAGTAAGATAGTCTGATCCCTTAATGGGATAGTTTTTACCCACTAATCTGGTAAACTGAGAAGGCAGGGATTCTTCCCTGCCTTCTCCATGTCCGAGAGGATCACGCGCCAACCATGACTCCTGATACTGCCTGGCCGGTGCCGTTCATCATTAGTCCCCAGAATCTGGCCATTGATGCCGTGGTGGCCTTTTGCGTGTCCGTGCTCCTGGCCTGTATGGTCAATGCCGAGGCCCAGGCCTTTGCCAGCACGTTTTTGGGAGACAGCCGGGTCGGCGCCAAAGACCGCTTCCATTTCAATGCGTTCCTGCATCTGGATATTTTGGGGTCGATCTGTTACCTGCTGGGCGGCTTTGGCTGGTCCCGGACCATGCAGATCGATCGCAGCAAATTTGCCCAGCCGCGCCTGTATACGGTAATCACCCGGCTCGCCGGACCGCTGGCCAACCTCCTCCTGGCGGGGATCGCCGGCAGCCTCGCGGCCATCATGAAAACCTTTGAATATGACCCCCGAGTGTTTTTAATGGTGATCGGGGTCAATATCACCACCGCCGTCTATAATCTCTTGCCTCTACCGCCTCTGGCCATGGGCTCCCTGGTCTCCGAGTTGATTCCGCCCGGCGATATCAGAACCAGGTCGGTGTTCCTCCAGATCGGCCCCTACCTGATCCTGGCCCTGGTGCTCTTGGAGCGCTTCACCCACCAGGGCATTATCAGCCCCTATTTTGATCCCTTGATCAAGACGATTTATACCTACATCAAGACCTTGTAGTCAGGCATAGGCGTTAGGCCCACGCCCTCGAGGCGCGTCGCGGCCGCCCGGGAATAAAGGCCCCCTCGGCAAGCGCACGGGTTTGCCGGGGCTGCGGCTATCATGGGAGCGGCCCTCTGCCTGGACAGGGCTTCAGAAAGTTCAGGGATCGGAACATTTCTCTATTGATTTCACGAAAAAACCAGCATATGTTAAAATTTGCAAATCAATAAGCTAGCTAATTTCTTCATGATCAGATGTTTGAATCGCGGAATTTTGGGCCATCGTGAGCAGCTCCGAGATCAATCCGGAAGTCAAGATAGCCGGGGTGATTTGCCAATCTTTGGTGCTTTACAACGATCAACGCGGCTGGCTGGCGGAAATTTTCCGCCAGGATGAACTGGCGCCGGAACATTTCCCGGTCATGGCCTATATTTCGGTAACCGAACCGGGAATGGCCCGGGGTCCCCATGTCCACCGGGACCAGACCGATCTCTTTTGTTTTCCGGGGCCGGGTGACTTTCGGGTGGTTCTGTGGGATAACCGGGCCGCTAGCCCCACGGTGGGAGTCCGTCAGGAATTTCATCTGGGAGAAGCCTGTCCCGCCATGCTTATCGTGCCCCCAGGGGTGGTGCACGGCTATAAGAATGTCGGAGAGCGCCCCGGTTTGGTGTGTAATTTCGCCAACCGCCTCTATCGCGGACCAGGGCGCCGGGAACCGGTGGATGAGATCCGTTTTGAGGACGATCCCCATTCCTCCTTCCGCCTGGAATGAAATGCGGGTCAGGAAAGGAAGCCCGACTTGGCAAGGAAGCTCTTGATCACCGGTGCGGCCGGGCAGCTGGGCCAGGCCCTGGTCCGGGAGGGCGGGCGACAGGGCTGGGAGGTGGTGGCCACCGATGTCCATGACCTGGACATCACTGATCCCCAGGCGATCACCGGAGAGCTGTCCCGGCACCGCCCGGAGGTCGTCATCAACGCCGCCGCCACCACCCGGGTGGATGACCTGGAGTCGGACGCCGATCTGGCCTTGCGGGTTAACAGTCTGGGTCCCCGAAACCTGGCGGTGGCCTGCCGGCGGGGTGGTCAGAAGTTGATCCATCTCTCCAGCGACTATGTGTTCCCGGGGACCAAATCAGCCCCTTATGTGGAGTGGGACGAGACCGGTCCCCTGTCGGTCTATGGCCGGAGCAAGCTTCTGGGAGAAGAGTGGGTGCGGCAGCAGTGTCCTGACCACTTCATTGTCCGGACCGCCTGGCTCTATGGCGTTCCCGGCCCCAACTTCGTCACGGCTATTCTGGCCCGGGGGCGCAGTCTGGCGCCGGAGGCGGCGCTGAAGGTGGTCAACGATCAGCGGGGCACCCCCACCAGCGCCCTGGCCCTGGCCCCCCAGCTCCTGGCGCTGGCCGCTACCGAGGCTTTCGGGACGTATCATGCCACCTGCCAGGGGGAGACGACCTGGTATGACTTTGCTCGCCTGATCCTGACGACGGCCGGTATCGAAACGCGGGTGACGCCATGCGCCACCTCGGAGTTTCCCCGGCCCGCCCGCCGGCCAGCCAACTCGGTGTTGGCCAACCGGCTGCTCCAGGTGGCCGGACTGGACCTCATGCCCCCCTGGGAGGCAGCCTTCCGGCAGTTCTGGGAAACGCACGGGGACCACTTATGAGTCATGTCCTGGTAACCGGCGGTGCCGGGTTCATCGGCGCCAATTTCCTCTACTTCCTGCGGCGGCAGCACCCGGATTGGCACATCCTTAACCTGGACCTGCTGACTTACGCCGGCAACCTTGAAAACCTCACCGGTCTGGAAGGGGATTCCCGCTATACCTTTGTCCGGGGCGACGTGGCCGATCGCGAGCTGGTCCAAGGGCTGTTTGCCCGGTATCCCATTACCCGGGTGGTACACTTTGCCGCGGAGTCCCATGTGGACCGGTCCATCCTGGACCCCGGGGTCTTTGTGCGCACCAACGTGGTGGGAACCGTAACCCTGCTGGAAGCGGCGCGCCTGGCCTGGAAAGACCTGGCGGGATGCCGGTTCTTGCATGTCAGTACCGATGAAGTCTACGGCTCTTTGGGCCCCCACGATCCGCCGGTCACCGAGGAGACCCCCTATGCCCCGCGCAGCCCCTATGCCGCCTCGAAGGCCGGCGCCGACTTTCTGGTGCGCTCCTATTTCCATACCTACGGGCTGCCGGTGCTGATTACGAACTGCTCCAATAATTACGGGCCTTACCAGTTCCCGGAGAAGCTGATTCCTTTCTGCCTCAGCCAGGCTTTGGAAGGCAAACCCGTGCCCATCTATGGCCAGGGGACCAACGTGCGGGACTGGCTCTTTGTGGAGGATCATTGCCGGGCGCTGGCGCTGGTGCTGGAGCAGGGTCGGGTGGGGGAGACCTATAATATCGGCGGTCGGGGAGAAATGCCCAATCTGGAACTGGTACGCCTGGTGCTCCGCTTGCTGGGGGAGATGCGGCCGGAGTTGGGCGACCTGGACCGGCTGATTACCTTCGTGCCGGACCGACCCGGCCATGACTGGCGGTATGCCCTGAACTTCAGTAAACTTGAAACCCAGCTCGGGTGGCAACCCCGGGTGACGCTCGAGGAAGGGCTGAAGCAGACCATCGCCTGGTATCTTGCCCACCGGGACTGGCTGGACCGGGTGCGGTCCCAGGCTTACCGGGACTTTATAAAACAACAATATGGAGCCGGAGTGACGGGACCCGGTGAGTCCCTGGAGACGCAACCTCGTTAACCTGGCCGGTGGCCATCCATCCCCGGCGAACCCGGGGTCTAAGACGGCAGCGGTGTCTTATCCTATTGAATTATAGATTTTTTTATTGTATATTATTTAAAATAATTAAGTTTTTCTCTACAATACCCGAACCAGACCATGATATTTGAAGCCGCACACCCAAGGAGTTAGGGGGGCGGCCAAAGGTTGGGCATGAAAAAACAACCGCTCATTCTCGTCGTGGACGATGAATCTGCCATACTGGAGCTGGTCAAAGATATTCTGGGTCCAGTCGGCTATCTCGTGAACACTGCCTCCAATGGGAAGGAAGCCCTGGCGGCGATTCAGGCCCATCCCTATGATTTGGTGATCACCGACATGCTCATGCCCCAGATGGGGGGTATGGAGCTGGTGCAATATCTGCGTCTCCACCATCCTGAGACCCTGGTGATCGTGTTCACCGGGTTCGCCAGTTACCAGGATGCCGTGGATGCCGTGAAACTCGGAGCCTTCGATTACCTTCCCAAGCCCCTGCAGCCCGAAATCCTCCGTCATGCCATCGAACGGGCCCTGGATTACCAACGCCTGTGCCGGTCACAGCGGGATTTGGAAACGGTGTTTCAGGGCGCCGAATCCCTCGGGTGGCAGGCCCTGGACCTGGTGTCCACCACCCCCCAGGCCGCCGTCCTGAAAGAGTTGCGGCAGCAGGCCTGGCCGGAAAAAGATCTCAAAGAAGTTGGGCGTATCTTCCTGGAATCTGCCCAGAAATTGTTACAGGTGACGAACAGCTCCATCTTCCTTTACGATGTCGTCCGGGGCCAATTTTCCGGGCTGGCGGCCTTGGGTCCCGACTCCAGTGCTAAGGCGGGCGCCATGATTACCGCCGAAGGCGTCATGGGCTACGTGGCCACGCACCGACGTCCTTTGCTGGTCCCCGACCTAAGCCGGGATTCCCAATTATCCCTCATGCCCCGACGCTCCACCTACCAGACGAACAGCTTCATGGTCATCCCCCTCACGGGCTATAAGTTCTGGGGCGTCATCAACCTGGCGGACCGGCAGGATAAAACTCCCTTCGGCCCCCGGGACCTCTTCCTGGGATGGCTGATGGGCCGGCTCCTGGTGGAGATCCTGGAAGCCCGGGAAGCGCCCGAAGAGGTGTTCGTCCCGTCTCTGACCACCTGGATCACCAAGGAGATCTCGGTGGGCATAGCCTTCCTGGACCAAAAGCTCACGGTGATCCAGGCCAATCCGGCCCTGGAGCGCATGGTGGGGTTGGCCAGGGAAGCCTTGGTGGGGCAGGAGATCTTTGCCTGCCTGGGTTTCAGCCCCGCGGACCGGGCCAATTTGGCGCAGGCCTTTGGGCAAGTCCTGGCCAACCATGAGCCCCAGGAGCTCTTTTCCTTGAAATCCACTGCCCCGGATAATACGGCCCGTTATCTGGGTATCAAGATGTTCGCGGTGCCCGACGAACGCAGCGCCCCCCAGGGCCTGGTGCTGGTGGAAGACGTCACCGAGGCCGAACAGCTCAAGCAGCGTCTGGAACTCTACGAACATCTGGCCATCATGGGGAAGCTCACCCTCTGCGTGGCCCATGAGCTGAATAACCCCCTGGACGGTATCCGGCGCTACCTGTCCCTGGCCCAGATGAAGAAGGATGATCCCGAGAGTGTCAGCCGCTACCTTACCGAGGCCCAGAAAGGGCTCCATAAGATGTCCCTGAGCATCAAGTCCCTGATGTTCTCGGCCAATCCTTTCAAGGCGCCGCCCCGGGCCAGCGACACGCTGCAAAACCTGCTCCAGGACGCCATTAAAATCATGATGTTCCAGGCCAGCGATCAGCGAGTGCAGATCAATTTCCGCACCCCGCCGGAGTGTGAGAAAATCGTCACTGAAGCCGACCTCTATTATGTCTTTATCAATATCATCAAGAATGCCCTCCAGGCCATGCCCCAGGGGGGTCACCTGGATGTGACCATCCACCGGAATAAGACTCAATTGGAAATCGCTTTTCAGGATAACGGCTCTGGCCTGACGCCCCAGGAACTGGACCACATCTTCCAGCCGTTTTATTCCACCAAAGAGGGAACCCAGGGATTGGGGCTGGGATTACCCATTTGCCAAAAAATCCTGGAGCGTTATGAAGGCCACTTAGCCGTAGAAAGCCAACAGGGGCAGGGGACCACGGTGCGGGTTGTCCTGCCGTATGGTGATTCGGGAATATTACATGGCAAATAAAGACCTCCTGATTGTGGATGACGACTCCCTGGTATGTGAGTCTCTCAAAGAGATGCTCACGCTGGATGGCTTCAGCGCGGATGCGGTGCTGGATGGCCAGGCTGCTCTGGCCAAAATCCGAGACACGCAATATAAACTCATCCTCTCTGATATCCAGATGCCGACGCTCAACGGCATCGAGCTGTTGAAGGAGTTGAAAGGCCGCGCCCCCGACACCATGGTAATTTTTATCACCGGCCACGGCCATATTGCCGGGGCCGTGGAGGCCATTAAACTGGGGGCTTACGACTACATCACCAAGCCCATCGACGATCTGCGGCTCAAGCTCACCATTAAGCACGCCCTGGAACAGAAAAAGTTGGAGGCGTCCTACAACTCCCTGAAGCAGCGCCTCAAGCCCTGGTCCCTGAGTGAGACCCTGGTGTTCGGCGACCGCAAGATGGACCGGCTCCTGGAAATGGTGCACACCATCGCCGATACCATGGCCACCGTGCTGATCACCGGCGAATCGGGGACCGGCAAGACCATGCTGGCCCGGTATGTCCACGACCAATCCCACCGCCGGGAAGGGCCCTTTGTCAAGATTAGCTGCGGTTCCTTGTCCGAGACCCTGCTGGAGAGCGAACTGTTTGGCCATATGCGGGGCTCTTTTACCGGAGCTATCCGGGATAAGAAAGGGAAATTTGAGGAGGCCAACGGCGGCACCATCTTCCTGGACGACATCAATTCCGCCTCCGCCAATCTCCAGGTCAAGCTCTTGCGCGTCCTCCAGGAAAAGGTCATCGAACGGGTCGGCGGCAATGTCCCCGTTCAGGTGGATGTGCGCATCATCACCGCCACCAACACACCCCTCCAAGACGAAGTGGCCAAACAGAATTTCCGGGAAGATCTGTACTACCGCATCAATGTGGTCACTTTTACCATACCGCCCCTGCGGGACCGCTTGAGTGACATTGAACCCCTGGCAACTCATTTCATTAAACAATTTAATCAGGTTCATCATAAAGATATCAAAGGCATCTCCAAGAGCGCCCTGCAGGTCTGTCTCCAATACACCTGGCCGGGGAATGTCCGGGAGCTGGAGAATGTCATCGAACGTGCCGTCATTTTGAGTCCCGGCGAGTTCATCGTCCCTGAATCTCTGCCCGCCAATATCCGGGAAAGCAAACCGACCATTTCCCGGGAAGCCCTCAAGCACCTTTCGCTGGAAGAGGCCCTGGCCATGGCTGAGAAGGATATCCTCCTCAACACCCTGGAATCTTTAAACTGGAACCGCCAGCTCAGCGCCCGGACTTTAGGGATCAGCCGCACCACGCTGTTCAACAAGATGCGGCGCTTCCAACTGGTCGATCCCCGCCGCCCCTCAGGGGAGAGTCTCGCCGAACCCGACCCTCCCCAGTCCTGATCAAGCCGGCCGGCCCCCCAACGGAGCTTGGGAGAAGGTGATTGGCCGTCCCCCGGCCCTCCCCCCCCCACCTCTTCCGGTCAGGTTTCCCGCGTGACAAAATCTCGGCCGGGTGATCTTCCTTCCCCGGGTCTTTTTGCATATAGTATGAGGAGTTGATCTTATACCAAGTTCACTTGCAAATATTACCAATGATATCTATAAGTTATTGAAAATAAGACTTCTTTTAACTAAAAACGAAAAACCAAAAACTAAAAACGGTATTAAATAGGGATACGTATGGGTTACGATCGTGAAACCCTGGAGGTATGGGACCGGGAGCATGTCTGGCATCCCTTCACCCAGATGCTGGGCTTCCGGGAGGAAGCCCCCCTGATCATCAGCCGGGGGGAAGGGGTTTATCTCTATGATATCCAGGGCAACCGCTACTTGGACGGGGTCTCGTCCCTGTGGGCCAACCTCCATGGGCACCGGCGCCGGGAATTGGACCAGGCCCTGGTGGCGCAGTTAGAGCAGGTGGCCCACAGCACCCTGTTGGGGATCGCCCATCCTCCCGCCATCCTCCTGGCCCGCCGTCTGGTGGAGATGGCCCCGCCGGGCCTCAACAAGGTCTTCTACTCGGATAACGGCTCCACCGCGGTGGAGGTGGCCTTGAAGGTGGCCTTCCAATTCTGGCGCAACCGGGGCCAGGGCGAGAAACAACGTTTCCTGAAGCTCAGCAACGCTTACCACGGCGACACCCTGGGGGCGGTGTCCGTGGGCGGCATTTCCCTGTTTCACGAAATTTACCGGCCCCTCCTGTTCGACACCCTGGAAGCCCCGTCCCCTTACTGCTACCGGTGCCCCCACCGGGAAGATTGCCGGGAGCAGTGTCTCGCCCGCCTGGAAGAGATGGTGGCCGCACACCACCGGGAGCTGGCCGCAGTGATCCTGGAGCCGGTCATGCAGGGCGCCGCGGGCATGATCCCCCAGCCTCCCGGCTACCTCGCCCGGGTCCGGGAAGTGACCCGGCGCCATGACGTGCTGCTCATCGCCGATGAAGTGGCCGTGGGCTTCGGGCGCACCGGCAAGATGTTCGCCTGCGAGCACGAAGGGGTAAGCCCCGAC
Organism: Desulfobaccales bacterium; assembly: GCA_049696835.1. GTDB lineage: Bacteria > Desulfobacterota > Desulfobaccia > Desulfobaccales > 0-14-0-80-60-11 > 0-14-0-80-60-11. The sequence goes on along the minus strand of JBAVUP010000070.1, from coordinate 12,516 downwards.
CTCCTCTGCCTGGCCAAGGGCCTCACCGGCGGCTATCTGCCCCTGGCCGCCACCCTGGCCACGGACGACATCTATCAGGCCTTCCTGGGGGAATTCCGGGAGTTCAAGACCTTTTTCCACGGGCACACCTATAGCGGCAATCCCCTGGGAGCCGCGGTGGGCCTGGCCAGTCTGGAGATCTTCCACCGGGACCGGGTCCTGGAGGGGCTGCCAGCCAAGATTGAGCTGCTGGCCGAGCGTCTCCAGGGCATGGCCGCCCATCCCCACGTCGGCGACATCCGGCCGCGGGGTCTGATGGTGGGCATCGAGTTAGTGGCCGACCGGGCCACCCGGGAACCCTTCCCGGTGGAACGGCGCACCGGCCACCGGGTGATCCTGGAGGCCCGCCATCTGGGGGCCATCTTGCGCCCCCTGGGGGATGTCATCGTACTCATGCCGCCCCTGTGCATCACCCCGGACGAGTTGGAGGCGTTGTGCGACATTACTTATGAGGCCATCCAACGGGAAACGGTAGATGGGTAGGCAGCCGCGCGGGCCGGAGCCGTCCCTGGTCCGCTTGGCAGGCTCTCTTATGGGGGTTGGGGGAGAGGGTTTGGGAGAGGGTGGCAGGGGCCACCTACGAAAAAGCCCCTGGCCCCCTCTCCCAAAATCTTTTCAAGACGGCGTCAATAAAGCAAATACCTGGCGCGCAGGCGGCGGAAGCGGTCCAATCCGGGCGTCCAGCTTTGGCGAATGGTGTTGGGATCCTCACCGCACTTGATGGCTCGGATGACCTCCCGGGCCCCGATCATACTCAGGGTCCGGTCGATCTGGAACTTGGCGGGATACAGGCGGTACAGCGCCGCTGCCAACTCGACGCCGAGGACCGGGGAATTGAGGGCCGCCCGATCCACCACGCACAGGCGGACCCCTTCGCACCTTTGGTGGCGGTAAGGGTTGGCCGCGGGGGTAAAGGCCACCGGCGTAAAGGCGATCCCGGGGATATGGCGCCGGCTTAAATAGCGGGCCAGCCGGTCGCCGGAGATCCAGGGGGCGCCGACAACCTCGAACGGCGTACCGGTGCCCCGGCCGACGCTCACATTGGCGGACTCGATCATGCCCACCCCGGAGTACAGGATCGCCTCGGTCAGCGACCGGAGGTTCGGCGACGGGTTGACCCAGGGCAAGCCGGTTTCGTCGAACCAGGCCCCCCGCCGATACCCTGCCATCCGCACCACGTGCAACCTGGCGCCGATGGCCTTCTCTCTGTTGAAGAGCTGAGCCATCTCCCCCGCGGTCATGCCGTAGCGCACCGGCAACGGGAAATAGCCGATAAAGGAGCGCAAGCCGGAGTCCAGCACCGGCCCTTGGACGTCAGCCGCGGTGAGGGGATCGGGCCGATCCAGCACGTAGAAGTCGAGGCCGCCGGCGGCCGCGGCTTCCATGGCATAAGCCATGGTGGTGATATAGGTGTAGTAGCGGGCGCCCACGTCCTGAATGTCGTAGACCAGGGCGTCCAGCCCCCGGAGCATGTGGGGGGTGGGCCGTTTGACGTTGCCGTACAGGCTGTAAACCGGCAATCCGGTGGCCGCATCCTTCCCGGAGGCGATCTTCTCGTCAAGTTGGCCGGACAGGCCGTGCTCCGGGCTGAAGATGGCCCGCACCTGCACCCCGGGGGCCCGGAGCAACAGCTTGAGGGTCGAATGGCCGGAGGCATCGATGCCCGTTTGATTGGTTATCACCCCGATCTTTTTCCCGACCAGGGGTGCAAAACCGCCTGCGGCCAGGACCTCGATCCCCGGTTGGACCCGGTCAGGGCCGTCGCTGGCGCCATACCCCATATCCGCGTCGTCACCGGTTTCAGGGCGCAGGGCGGCATGCGTGGCCGGCGGCCCCATGGACATCGCGGCAGCCACCGCCGCGGCGGTTTGGACCCGCAGCGGCTTGACGTTGCCTTTGCCATGGGGATGCAGGCGGCTGGTGAGAATAATCAGGAAAGTTTCCGAGCGCGCATCGATCCAGATGGAGGTCCCGGTATACCCGGTGTGCCCGAAGGACCCTTTGGGAAACGCCCCATTGAAGACCTTGCTGTACGGCGACCGGATGTCCCAGCCGAGACCATGCAGCGTGGAACTGCCCGGAATGCGCTGCGGTTTCTCCATGGCTGCCACCGTCTTCGCCCTGAGAAAACGTTTACCCCGGCACATGCCGCTATCGATGAGCATCTGGGCCAGGATGGCCAGATCGTTGGCGGTGGAGAACGCCCCGGCATGACCGGCCACCCCGCCCATCCGATGCGAGGTGGGATCCGACACCTGGCCCCAGCGCAGGCCATGGCCTTGATAATCCGTAGGCGCAATGCGGGACTTCAGCGCCGCCGGCGGGTTGAAAAACGTATCTTTCATGCCCAGGGGCCCAAAGACCTCTGTGTTGCAGTAAACGTCCAGGGGCAGGTGAGAGACCCGGTGCACGATCTCCCCCAACGTGATGAAATTGACGTCACTGTAACAAAATTTCGTGCCCGGCGTTCTGACCGGGTGATCCTGGACAACGGCCGCCATGGCGCCGTCATAATCCGACCAGCGGAACCGGGCCATCAGGCCGGGACGCAGGCCGGAGGTGTGCATCAGGAGCTGCCGGATGGTAATGCACCCCTTGCCATTGGCGGCAAAGGCTGGCCAATAGGTGGCCGCGGGCGCGTCGAGTTTGATAAGGCCGCGGTCGACCAGCTTCATGATCGCCATAGTGGTGGCCACCACCTTGGTCAGGGAGGCGAGATCGAAGATGGTATCCACCGTCATGGGCTGGGGACAGGGCTCCACTTCGCGCAAGCCGAAGGCCTTGCGGTACACGATCCTGCCCTGGTGGCCCACCAGGATGACGGCGCCGGGGATGTGGCCGCAAGCGATCTCCCGCCTGGCCACCTGTCCAATGCGGGCCAGGCGCGGGGAGTCAATCTCGGCAGTCGGGGGCGAAGGTGCCGGGAGTGGCGCGGGCGGGGGCGTCGGCTCCACGATGACCGGCGGCAGCGGCGGCACATGGGCGCACCCGGCCAGGCCAGCGACCAGCATCGCCACCGCGACCGCGATCCAGGCGAGAGATTTACCGGAAGCCATCCGGGGTATAGGTGCTTGTGGCCCTGAAGATGTTTTAGCCATGCAATTGTCCATAAATCGAGCTTCGGCGATTTACCGCCGATGAGGACTTGTCCATCACCCAGAATCCAGTCTAAACCTTGCCGCGCTCATTTTTCCAGACTGGCGCTTTCCTGCCCGCCGCCGTCATTCGTGAACTTCCCCGTGGGGTAGATGTTGCGCGGGTTCCAGAACATCCAGCCGCTGGCGCCGAATTTATCCGCGGCCTCAATCTGGATGCGCATCCGCTCTTCCGTGAAGTCGCCGCCGTGAAAGGCGTAATCGCGAAACGCTTGCAGCCACGGGCGGAAGCGCAAAGGCGAGGCCCCCGTGCGCGCCTGGGCGCGTTTCAGCGACAGGTAGACGATTTCATAGGGATGCTGCACCGGGTTGCGGTAGTCGGGAATCCCGAACTGGAAACCGGAAGGATACAGCATGGGGCCGACCACATCCACGGCCTTGACGGCTTCAGCGATCTTCTGGCCGATGCCGGTATCGTTGAGATTCCACAAGACATAGCCGAAGACATCCGCGGCCACCATGACGTTGTAGGGGGCCAGAGCCTGGTGCGCCGCCTTCAGGAAGCCCGTGACCGCTTCGGTGCGGGTGTCCTGGTTGGACGGCTGGGAAAACACCACCCCCCTTTTATCGGGACAGCGGACGTAATCGAACTGGACCTCATCGAACCCCAACTCCGCCGCCACCTTGGCGATGGCGATGTTGTAATCCCAGACCTCCCGCCGGAAAGGATCGACCCAGCGCAGCCTTTCCCGATCCCGGAACACTCCCCCTCCCCTTTTGACGGCCCACTGGGGTTTGGCCGCGGCCAGGGGATCGTCCTTGAAGACCACGATCCGGGCGATGAGGTAGAGGCCCTGCTCCTTGAGGCTCGCCATCAGGGCCGGCATGTCCTTGATCAGGATGGTTTTCTGGGCCCCCACCTCTTCGGCCAGGGGGATATTGACCTTGAAGGGGATGAAGCCCCGATCGCCCTTGATGTCGATCACGAGGGCGTTCAGGTGGTTGGCCTTCATGGTTTCGAGGGCCGCCTCCCGCAGTTTCTTGCTGGCAATCCCGTAGACCGTGAGGTAGAGCGCCTTCACCTTGAAGGGGGTCAGCGCGATCTCGGACGCCGGGTTACCCAACTCCGCCATAGCGAGTCTGCGCCGGGCATATCCCGGGGCCCGCAGCTTGAGAGCCTCCCCGGTCCCCTCGAGGTGGAAGGCGCCGTTTTGGTCAGTCCGGACCACCCGGTCACCCAGGGTGACCAGGGCCCCTTCGATGGGTGCTTTGGTTTGGGCGTCAATCACCTTGCCGTCGTAGGCGGGCGCCGCGGTGGCGACGGGCTGCTTGGTTTGGCTGTTAACCACCTTGGCATCAGAGGCTACCGCCGGCATCGCCAGAACCAGAGAACCGACCAGGAACAGCACGAACCAACGGAGGTGCTTCTGCATGCCCACCTCTCCAGACCGGCGTCCTTACCTGCCCGAGCCGATTAATTGTAGCTCAGCATGAGGTGCTGATTAATGCCTGAAAAGTGCCTGCCGCTGCCAGCGAGTCAGGCATCTTACCGCGGGCTCACCGGGGAGCCGGGAACCCCGTAGTCCAATGCCGAGCCCGCCTGCGGCTGAACGTGAGGACTGCTGGTCCGCAGTCCCTTACCTTGGCCTCAGCAGCCGCAAATAATAAAAAATACGCCGATACCCAATAACAGGCCAAATTTCTTGACCATTGGTCCCCTCCTGGGCCTTCCGTCGAGACCCGCCACAGCTAATAAGTCTTATGCCCCTTTTCCTGGGCCCGACCGCTGACGATGGCGGCAAAATTCTTGGTGCCGTCGCCGTTCTGCATTAAATAGCGGGGCTGGGCCATGATCTTTTCGGACTTATCGGCATTCCGGCGATCGATACTGAAGGCCGCCACGTACCCCGCCTTCTCGGCCTCCTTCTCCAGATAGTCGTCATAGATGCCGAAGGGCCAGGCCAACAGGTCCACCTTGGTGCCGAAGTGTTTTTCCAAAACGGCCTTGGACTTGGCCAGCTGCGTGTTCACCTCTTTCTGGAATTCGGCTGGCTTCAGTTTCTTCTTATCCCGCTTGAAATTGGGATGCCAAAAAGTGTGGGATTGCAGATCGAACAGACCGGTTTCCTGCAGTTTTTTCAACTGATCCCAGGTCATGGCGTAGGAGGCGTTGGAAATGCACGACGGATAGATGAACAGGGTCACGGGAATGTTATACTTGCGCACCAGGGGCAGCATGTCGCTATAGACCGTCTTGTGGCCGTCATCCGCGGTGATTACCACCGATTGGGGCGGCGGGGGCGGACCCTGGCCCCGCAGGTAATTCACCAGCGTCCGGAGCGGAATGACCGTGTACTGGTGGTCCTTGAGCCACTGGAGCTGGGATTCAAACACCTTGGTGGTCGTCGTCATACTGTCGGCCACCGTCGGTCCGAAGCGGTGATAGACCAGCACGGGAACACTGACCTGGTCAGCCCCCGATACCGCGTAAACACTGCAGCACAGGCACAGGACCGTAAGTGCGGCCAGAGCCCGAAGCGTACGAGTCATCCTTGATTTTCCCCTTGGATTGGTGGAGTAGGTACAGCCTTGCCGGTCCGCGGGGAACCCTCCGCACCTGGCCAGGGTCGAGCGGGCGGACCCCCGCCCCAACCGCGGCGCGTCATCCAGACTCGATGACCAACTTTTCCGTCCTGATCGGCTGGTTAGAGCTGCCTCATTCCCCATGGTATCGTGAGTTAAGCTCTAAGAGTAATTAGCTCCCCCCGGAGATGGTTGGAAGATACTCCAATTGACCCGAAAAAACAACGTGGAAAATTTTTCTCAACACCAGCCCTCATGAAAATAATCCGGGCACCCCTGAGGTGAACTGGCAGGCTGTTGAAAAACTTCCAATTTATCCAAACTGTCATTCTGAGCGCAACGAAGAATCTTGTTATGCCAATAAGAGCTAGATCCTCCACTTCGTTCAGGATGACATCTGTAGCCGTTTTTCAACAGCCTGACAGGGGTCCTGGCTTTTCTTGGGGCCGGATGGCTGAAATGCGGAGCATTTATTGCTATAGTTAGGTATGTCTGAAGACTTCAAATGCGGCTACATCGCCCTCATCGGCGTCCCCAACGTGGGCAAATCCACCCTCCTGAACCGGCTGGTGGGGGACAAGCTGGCCATCACTTCGCCCAAGCCCCAGACCACCCGGCACCGCCTCCTGGGCATCGTCACCCTGCCGTCGGCCCAACTCCTGTTCCTCGACACCCCTGGGGTGCTCGAACCCAAAGGGCCGCTCAATGCCACCCTGGTCCAGGCGGCCCTCACGGCGCTGGCCGAGGCCGACGTGGTGGTGTGGCTGGTGGAGCCCCGACGTCCGGCCCCGGACGACCAAGTCCTGCTGCCCCATCTGAAGCAGGTGCACCGCCCCCTGATCGTGGCCATCAACAAAATCGACACTGTGTCCAAGCCCCGGCTCCTCCCCCTGATCAGCGCTTACCATGAGTTATTTCCCGCCTCCCCCATCATCCCCGTGAGCGCCCTGGCGGGGGACGGGCTGCCGGCATTGGTGGCCGAGATTCTGCAACTCCTGCCGGTGTCGCCGCCTCTCTTCCCGCTGGACCAGGAGACCGACTCCACCGAGCGTTTCCTGGTGGCCGAACTCATCCGGGAGCGGGTGCTCCACCATACCAAGGAAGAGATTCCCCACGCGGTGGCCGTGCAGGTGGAGGAGTTTGACGAAAGCCGCCGCCCCCAACTGGTCAAAATCCGGGCGGTCATCTTTGTGGAGCGGGATTCCCAGAAAGGCATCCTCATCGGCAAGCAGGGGCTCAAGCTGAAGACCATCGGCGCCGAGGCCCGGGCCGACATCGAGCCCCTCCTGGGAGCCAAGGTGTTCCTGGAACTCTGGGTCAAGGTGTGGAAAAACTGGCGCAAGGACCCCAAAGCCCTGCGCGCCTTGGGGTACCAGGGATAAGCCTGCGCCTGGGTCAGCCGGCATAAATAGTTATCGGCCGCTGATTGACAATTTCACCGAAGATGCCCACAATAGCATCAAGTGAGGCCTGATTCCATGAGGCGTCGGTTATTCCAGGTTGGCTCGGCGGCGGTGGTCCTCGTCCTCCTTTCGCCGCGCTCTGGCCTGGCCCAATGGGTCAGCTGGCATCAATTCGGCACCGAAGGCTCCTTCGTCCACGAGACCGCCCACCTGCTCTTTTTCCTGTCCATGCTCTTTTTCATCCATGAAATTTTTCATGCCAATCTGCAAAAATTTCGCGGCTTTCGGCTCCTGGTGTGGGCCTGGGCGGTTTTGGCCTTCTGGAACCTGGACGCCTTTATCGGCCACTGGGCCGACTGGACCCTGGAAAATCCCATCATCCTGGGCCAGGGCTGGCACCGCCGGCTGGTCATGTACGATTTCCAAACCTGGCTGGTCTATATCACCAAGATTGATCACTTCTTCCTGTTAGTGCCGGCCTTCCTCATATTTTATCTGGGCCTGAGGGCCCTGGTCCAAAAGCCGGGAGCCGAGTAAATGATTGCCCTACCCCTTGCTCCCATCTGGATCCTGGAATACCTGTGCTCGTTTACCGTCTTCATTTTGAATATCCTCTCCCTGCGCCTGAGCCAGCGACTGGTGGATCAGGACCCGGAAAATGCCTTATGGCTCTTCCTCAACTGGCTCGCCATTGCCTTTTTGATTTTGTCCATCACCCATATGATTTCCCATATCCTCTCTGATCTCATCACTTACTGGGATCTTCCCAACCTGACGCTGGCGCAGCGGATTTTCGGCGGCTTCGATACCGTCGTGTACGTGACCATTGCGGCCATCACCCTGTTCTTCCACCGGATTCAGCGGCTGTACCGCCGCATGGAATCGGATCATCACTATCTGGAACAAACCAGCCACGAAATTCTGGCCCTCAACCGGGAGATGGAAGCCCTGGTGATGGAGCGCACCATGTCGGAAATGGCCCTGGGGATGGCCCACGGCATCCGCAACCCCCTGCACGTCATCGGTGGTTTCAGCCATCGTCTCATGCGGAAGACGGATGAAGACGATCCCAGCCGGGCCTGGGCCACAGCCATCGCCGAGGAGGCCCGGCGTATCGAACAGATGGTGGAGCGCTTCGAGACCCTGGCTCAGAGAAAGACGTCGTTCTTTGCCCACGAGGACCTGAACGTCATCGTCCGCAGCACTCTGGACCTTCTGCGCCCGGAGCTCCGGGCCAAGAATATCGCCCTGGTGGCCGAAATCTGCCCCCAGCCCCTGGTGGGGCGTTTCAACAAACACCTGCTGAAGGTGGCCCTGGCCCACCTGGTGCGCAACGCGGTGGAGGCCACCCGGCCGGGAGGCACCTTGCTGGTGCGGACCGCCATGGAACCGAAATTTGCGGTGTTGATCATCCACGATACGGGTCGGGGAATGCCCCAGGACGTGGTGGAAAAGGTCTTTGTGCCGTTTTATACCACCAAGATCGGCGGCACCGGCTTGGGTATGGTCTTCGTCCGCCAGATCGTGGATGAGCATCGAGGGGTCATTACGCTGGAAAGCAAGGTAGGCCGGGGGACCACCGTGACCATCCGCCTGCCGCACCGCTTCACCGACCGCCCGGAAGTCGAGGCCGAGTTACCACCCTCCACCCCACCCGCGGCCCCTGCCGCCCCGGAAACCCCGGAGTCCCCCCAAGACCGCGATTAGCCGCCTCCCCCAGCTCTGCCGGCTGCCGCGCTTAACGCCGCCCCGGGTTTACTCTCCCGACCAGTTTTTCTCGATCTTTTGCCGTTCTTCCTGGGTAATCAGGGAAAGGCCCCGGTTCAAGATGCCCAGCAGCATGGTATTGCCGTGCTTGACGGGCAGGGTCATGTCGCTCCGGGCCACCGGCGGCTTGACCGGGCGGATTTTATCCTGGAGACCATTTTTCTGGACGAAATAATGCACCACGGGACCGTCCAGGATGATGGCCTGGACTTTGCCGTCGGCCAGGGCCATGACGGTTTCCACATACGTGGAGAACAAGGTGGGCTCCAGATGCGCCTCTTCGGCGAGATCCTGGCCGGAGTCGCCCTCCACCACCCCGACTTTCAACCCCTTCAGATCCGCCAGGGTCTTGACGCCGGTCCGGGCCGGAGCCACGTAGATGCTGGTAGGGATGACGTAGAGGGGCGCCGAGAAGTCAAATTTGGCACCGCGTTCCGGTGAGGGGATAATCCCGGCCAGGGAATCGAACTGCCCGTCTTCCAGCCCCTGGAGCTGCTTGTCAAAATGAGCTGGATGGAATTGGACCTTGAAATTGAGCTTCGCGGCTATCAAGTTCCAGAAGTCGATGGACAGTCCCGCGGGCTGCCCGGCTTCATTGAGAAATCCGAAGGTGGGGTAGTTATCGAATACTCCTACCTGGATGGTCCCTTTCTGGGTCAGCCAGGCCCGCTGCGCCGGGGTCAACGGGTCCTGGGTACACGACGGCAGGATGCAGGTCAGGCCCAGCCATATAGTCAGGACGATAACCCGGGATGGCTTCATGGTGGTCCCCTCCTTTTTGAAATCAAAGAATACCCTTAGGATGTCTTCGTCGCTTAACTCTTTCTTGCGGCCTCAATCATGAACCCGGATGCTAAAAGCCCGGGCTCGTTAGGACTCTCATAGGGGCGTGATAAATCACGCCCTTACGTTCAAAATACCTTTTTGGCGGCAACTTGGTATCAGTGGCCGGCGGCAAGTCCCGGCCTCACGAGCCCGACCCGGACTTACGCCTTGCCGGCCTCGGCCCGGGACACCAGCCAGAAGATCACCCCGCACACCAGGATGCCCGCCAGGTAAAGGCCTTCGGTCCACAGGTCGTGTTGACCCAGGGAGGTCACCAGGACCTTACGGATAAAGGCCACCAGGGCCACGCCCACAAAGAGGCGGAGCTTGAAGGCGCCCCCCCGGAGACGGTCGATCTCCATGTCCAGCAACTCGATGACCACCCACAGAATCAGCACGGAGCCCATGGCTCCCACCAGTCCCTGGTCCAGGTGCCCCCGGGTGATGTGGATCACGTCCTGGCCGATGAGGGCCACCGCCCCCAGGGACAGGCCCAAAAGGCCCACCACCAGGAGGATGTTGAGCCCGAAGGTGAAGCGCTGGGAAAACCGGATCAACAGGGAGTCCAACTTTTGCGAGAGGAAGACCCGGCGAATCTCTTCTTCGTGGTAGGTCCGGGCGATGATGTCCAGGTTCAGGTCCAGGATCTTTTCCAGCGCCTTCACCGCCCCCTCCCGTTGCCGGGGTTCCACTTCCGTGTCGATGATCTGGTGCAGGCGCTGACGGACCAGGTTCATGCCCACATACACGAAGTGGGCCGACAAGCCGATGCGCACGTGGGCGTGGCCGATGCGCTGCAGGCGCTGGAAATAGCGTTCGTCATAGGGGCCCTGAAACAGGGCCAGGAGCCAGACCCGGTGCATACTCCGAAGCCGGGCGATCTGGTTGTCGTCTCTCAGATACTTGGCGGTGTCGGGAATTTGCAGGAACAGGTTATAAAAGTCCGACACCACGCGGTCGGCGTGGGGCTCCACCACGGGTAGCAGACTCCGCAAGATCTCGATCTCCAGTTCGGTGAAGCGGTAATTGTCCTTAATCTCCTGAAAGATCCGCATGGCTCACTCTCCTGGCTGAAATCACGCGTTGCCGCCTTCTCTTCCTTACCACAGGCCCAGGACCGTGTAAACCAAACTTCAACCAGGAGGCCCGGAAACGGTGACGTTTTTCATCCAGACCACCTTGCCCGCCTGGTGGAATTTTGCACTATTCTTCTTTTCCCCGTCATCATGGTTGTCACCGGCGGGGAGGACTATTATAATAGCCGCAGTATCTATCAGGCTGTGGCAAGACTAGGCATATCCCTAAATTGTCATTCTGAGCGAAGCGAAGAATCTAGTAATTTCAATGACCTGATAGACAAGGACCGTTATGAGGCTGCGCGCGGGTATTCTGGGGCTGCTTTGCCTTGCTTGGGGCGCCACCGCCCTGGCCGCCGCTCCGCCCCTGACCCTGGGGGAAGCCATGCTCCTGGCCCTGAAGCACAACCCGGCGCTTGCCGCCGCCGGCATGACCGTGGAAACCGCCGAAGCCGACCTGGCCAAGGCCCGGGCCCGGTTCCTGCCCACGGTGAACTTCAACGAGACCTACAATTTCTCCGACAACCCCTCCCAGGTCTTCATGAGCAAATTAAACCAGCGGGTCTTTACCGGCCAGGACTTCCTCCTGAATAATCTGAACAATCCCAATGCCTACGGCGACTTTCGCACCGGCCTGGTGATGCGCCAGCCCCTGTTCCAGGCGGGCGAGGCCTATCTCGGCTACCAGCAGGCCCGCCTGGGCCGGGAAATGGCCGCGGCTTACGTCCTGAGTTCCCGGCAGCAGTTATTATTCCAGGTGACCCAGGCCTATTTCGGCCGCCAACTGGCCCAGGCGAAGGTGGCGGTGGTGCAGCAGGCCCACCGCACCGCCGCGGCGCACCTGCAAATCGCCCGTACCCGCTTTAAGGCCGGCACGGTGGTCAACGCCGACGTCTTATCCGCCGAGGTGCACCTGGCCAAACTGACCCAGGAGGAGATGACCGCGGCCAGCCAGGTAAAGATCGCCGCCAGCGCCCTGGCTACGGTGGTGGGCCTGCCCGAAGCCGGCGAGCGGCCCCTGGCTCCGGCCCCCCAGGAACCGGCCGCCCTGCCGCCCAAGCTGGATGACCTCCAGCAAACGGCCCAGGCAAAGCGCCCGGATCTCAAACAGTTGGAGCTGGCGGCCCGGGTGGCCCAGCAGGAGTATGCCAAGGCCCGCCTCAACTACCTGCCCCGCCTGCACGTGGTGGCGGAATACGACGTGGACCAGCGGCGCCTCTTCGGCACCAGCGCCGACAGCTACACGGTGATGGCGCTCTTAAATTTCAACCTGTTCAACGGCCTGGCCGACCTGGCGAAAGTCCGGGAGACCAAGGCCAAAGAGTCCCAGGCCCGGGACCTGAAGCGGGACCTGGAGGACCGGGTCCGCCACCAGGTGACCGAGACCATCCTCACCCTGAAGACGGCCCACGAGCGGCTCCAGGTGGCCAAGACCGCGGTGGCCCAGGCCCGGGAGAGCCTGCGGCTCATCCGCCTGCGCTACGAGTCCGGACTTACCATCTTGCTGGACCTGCTCAACGCCGAAGACGCCACCAAAAACGCCGAACTGAGTCAGGTGGTGGCCTTGTTCGACACCTACCTGGCCCAGGCCGGCCTGGACCTCGCCCTGGGCACCATCTCCGGCCCGGCGGCGGAGAGCGGGAAGGCGGTGACTAAATGAAGCGAACGAGGTTTCTGAGGGAGGGGGCCAGGGGCACCCGCCCCTGCCCCCTCCCTCAGGCTCCCACC
>JBAVUP010000069.1:0-1521 GCA_049696835.1 Desulfobaccales bacterium | reverse complement strand
GGCATTTTCCGCCACGTTGCCGCCCAGGGTGGAAACCGCCATGCTGCCGGGATCAGGGGGATAAAACAGCCCCTTGGCTTCCACCGCTTGGGCCAGCTTGGCGGTGATAACCCCGGGTTGGACCACGGCGTAGAGGTCTTCTTCGTTGATCTCTATAATTTGGTTGAGGGCGTTGGTCAACACCACTACGCCCCCGGGATGGGGAATGGTGCCGCCGCTCAGGTTGGTGCCGGCGCCGCGCACGGTCAAGGGCAGGCCGTGGTCATTGCATAAACCCACTACCCGCCCCAGGAGTTCCGTGGACTTGGGCCTGAGCACCAGGGCCGGCAGCACGGGTTCCAGCACCGCGGCGTCGTAAGCATAGGTGAGACGGTCGCTTTCCTGGAGGAAGACCTGGTCCTTTCCCAAGAGCCGCTGGAAATCTCTTACCAGGCTATCACTGACCATAATCGTCTCCTTGGGGGCCTATTTTAGCGGTTTCATAGCATAGAAAGAGCAGGGTGTTCTTCCCTGCCTTGATCCGGTTTTCTAGATACTCTCGACCATTATTCCACAAATCACCCTTGAGAAGTAGCCGCGGCCCAGTGATTATTTTGCCTCCAGTCTGGACCATTAACGAACCCAAATATATAATAGCACAATGGGAATAATTGGGCTCGCCTGCAAGGTGGCGGCTGCCTAAGTGATTCTTGGCCCCTAAAAGATCGAAGCGGCGGCACTTGGTGATGACGGGCGCCGCGTTTCAAACAATTTATAATTATTAATAAGGAAGAGCTATCATGCAATTTGCGGGCCTTTGGGCGAAAAATTGGCGAGGCATCATCCTGGCTGGGGGCGCCGGGACCCGCCTCTACCCGGTCACCCGGGTGGTCAGCAAGCAGATCCTGCCGGTTTATGACAAGCCCATGATCTATTATCCCCTGTCCGTGCTCATGCTGGCCGGAATCAGGGACATCTTGATCATCTCCACCCCGAAAGACCTGCCCATGTTCAGGGAATTGCTGGGAGAGGGCTCCCAGTTGGGCGTAAGGCTCAGTTATGCCGAACAGCCCCGGCCGGAGGGGCTGGCCCAGGCCTTTATCATCGGCAAAGAGTTTATCGGCGAAAGCATGGTTTGTCTGATCCTGGGAGACAACATCTTTTATGGCCATGGCTTTCAAAATATTTTGCAAAACGCGGTGCAGTTGCAAAGCGGGGGACTGATTTTCGGTTATTGGGTAGGCGATCCCCAGAGATACGGCGTGGTGACCTTTGACGAAACCGGTAGAGCCTTGGACATCGAGGAGAAGCCCACTCGGCCCAGGTCGAATTTTGCGGTGCCCGGGCTCTATTTTTACGATAATGAGGTGATCCGGATCGCGGCGGACCTCAAGCCATCCGCTCGAGGGGAATTGGAGATTACCGCGGTAAACCAGATCTATTTGCAGCGGGGCGCCCTGCGGGTGGAAAAGCTGGGACGGGGGTTCGCCTGGCTGGATACCGGCACCCACGAATCCCTTCTGGAAGCCTCTACCTTTATTG
>JBAVUP010000068.1:0-30736 GCA_049696835.1 Desulfobaccales bacterium | reverse complement strand
GCCCCAGGCCGCCCTGCCCGGCCGCGCCCTGGCCCTCACCGTTCCCCCCCTGGCGCCCCAGGAGCTGGATTCCCGCCTGCACCGGGTCGGTACGCCGGTTATCGGCCGGGTGGAACACGGGGTGGTGCTGCTGGACCTGCGCACCTTGCTGCCCGGCGACCAGAACCTGGTGCTGGCCGCCCTGGAGGAGGTGCTGGCAGGATTGACCTAAAAAACATGAGGGCGGGAAACGATGCTTCCCGCCCTCTGAATCTTACCAACCGACACAATCGGTGATGGGGTTATAGGGGGTTATGGATGGGCAACCTACGCTCCGGGCCGGAACGCCTTGATTCCGCTCGGGGACCCCGTTACCGCGGCGGTACCTTTTGCCTGAATAATCTCTCTGAATCAACCAGCGGGAGGAGCGGCACCCACCCAAACGGTAGCTGGTGAAGCTCCCGAGGCCATGACGAGATATAGCAGACTTGAAGGAGCTCCAGCGCCCCGCGCCGGAGGGTCCGTCGATCCCGCTGCTCCTGAGGGAGCCTTCCTCAAGGCCGTGCCCGATGGTCTTGCCCCTGGCAGAAGGGTGCCGATGCTCCGGGCAATACCGTTCTCCCCCGGGGGGCTTTGCCTTAAACCTTGACCCGGTCCTGCCCCCCTATTTTACTGAATCTTTGAGCTGTTTCCCGGGTTTAAACTTCACCACTTTGGTCGCCGGAATCTTAATGGGGGCGCCAGTCTGGGGATTCCGGCCTTCCCGGGCCTTGCGCTGGGTCACCATGAAGGTGCCGAAGCCCGCCAAAGCCAAACGGCCTTGGGACTTGAGGGCTACTGAAATAATCCTGATCAGGCTGTTGATAGCCTTTTCCGCATCCACCTTCCTCACCTGGGCCTCTCCCGCCACTTGCGCAATCAGTTCTGCTTTGGTCATAATCTTTCTCCCTTTCTCCTGGTTTACGGTTGACTACTTAGCCCCTAAAACCGCACGACGATTTTTGGAAAATGGGTACCCCGACGCCCATCCCCCCCTTTTAGGATAATATTAACCTCAGACAGCAGGTTGAGATTAAATCTCAAAGCCGGATTCCATCTGAGGTTCCAGTTTTCCCTTGATAGCATAAAATCCCTGTGGTTGACAATAAAAAATATTAAAAAATCCTTTGTCGGTCGTTGGGTTGGTCAAAATTATCCCACCTTGCCGCGGGACGGGACGCCGTCAGGAGCCCCAGGCTCATCTCACCCATTGTCTATCTATCTGGAAAAACGTTGATTTTAAATTAGCGGGAAGGACTGAGGGGAAGACCTGGCCTGGTCCGGGACCAGAGGGCGCCGCAGAAAAAATCTACACCTTTTCCCTGGCGGAGCCCCGGGAAGATAAAAAGTGGGAGATTTTTTCTTCAAGGGCGACGCCCGGCATCCCCGGTTCAGGTGCCGGCCCAACGCCGGCCGGGTCCGGGTTACCTGGTCGCCTGGCGCAGCAGCACCATAGCCACGGCGCCGAAGGCCAGGTGGGGGACAATAACGGCCAGGAGCGGAGGAAAACTGCCGGCCTGGCCGAAAGAGGCGCAAAATCCAAAAAACAGCCAGTAGCCGAACATGAGTCCAAGACCCACCGCCACCATGGAGGTCAGGTGGATCTGTTCATGGCGCAAGGCCAGGCCCAAACCAATAATTACCAGGATCAGCGGGGTTAACGCCAGGGAAAAACGGCTGTAGAGGTCCACCCGGTAGGGGGTGGACTTATAGTTATCCCGCTCGAGGCGCTCCACATAGCGATAGAGCTCATTCACATCCATTTCCGTAACTTTTTTCTCCAGATCGGCAAAGTCCTTGGGCTGTTCCGTGAGCACCAGATCCCGTTGCTGGAATTTTTCCCCAACGACCGCGCCGGTGGCCTCAAAGTTTTGGATGTAGCCGTCAAAGAAATGCCAGTGGTTGCCCTGCCACTGACCCCGAGCCGCAGCGATGATCTGTACCAGGTGGAACTGGCGATCAAACAGGTAAATTTTTACCCCCTCCAGGGTCTGGATATCTTTGCGAAACATGACAATGTTATAAATGGCCTGGTCGCCCTTGTACCAGAAGTGTTCCAGGTTGTGCAGGTTGCGGGGCGGCTTCTTTTCCACTTCAGTCTGCCAGAACAGGCTGAGCTGGCCCTGGCCCCAGGGAATCAGGTAGAGATTCAGGGCCAGGAGGAACAGGGCCACGAGTCCGGCATAGATGATAACCGGCCGGATCAGCGAGAGGATATTGAGGCCTGAGGTTCTGATGGCCATGGTTTCGTGAGACCGAGACATGAGGCCGAAGGTCAGCATGACCCCCAGCAGCACCGCGGCAGGGAGCACCTGGCCAATGGCAAAGGGCAGCTTCAAGAGGATATATTCTAAGAGTTCCCCCGCACCCAACTGGGCCCGGACCAGGCGGTCGATCTTTTCGAAGAAATCAACGATCACGAAGAGGGTTACAAAGGTCACCAGGCTGAAGCCGGTGAGTTTGAGGAACTCCCGGCCCACGTAGTGTTCCAGGATGCGGGAACGGAAAAGTGATGAAACCGTCATGGCTACTATATAGCAGAATGCCGGTGGATTTTCATCCGCCAACCCTGATTCAAGGCTAAAGGTCTTTTATGGGTGCCAGATAATTTTTTCTCCCGCTGGCGGGCAGCTCTTGCAAGAATCCGGAGAACCTACTATTATTCTTATACAATAACAATTCATCCCGCTGATCAGGAGAAGCGCCATGCCAACTTATGAATACGTCTGCATCAAGTGCGGGGCAGAGTT
The DNA here is from genome assembly GCA_049696835.1 of Desulfobaccales bacterium. GTDB lineage: Bacteria > Desulfobacterota > Desulfobaccia > Desulfobaccales > 0-14-0-80-60-11 > 0-14-0-80-60-11. The sequence continues at coordinate 27,968 of JBAVUP010000068.1, read as the reverse complement.
TCTGCGCATCATGAGCCTCAAGGAATACGAGGCCGGCCAAATCACCTGCCCCAAGTGCGACTCCACCGAAGTGAAGCAGCAAATGAGCGGCTTCATACCCAAGACCTCCCGGAAGAGCTAAGACATAAAAGGGCGAGTGTCTTAAACCACTGCCCTGGGGGTGGGGTCGGGGGAGCCTCAGGAACTGAGAACCAAGGGGAAATCCGGCTCGGCCACTGCCCCCTTCCCCACGATTAAAGAGAATGCCCTCTCATCACGATTTCGTCCTCCCCCAACCTGAACGACCCCCGACGGCTTTCCCGTCCCGGGTTTGGACAGGTTAAGCCTCCCTCATGCGGCAACGTCACCTCCCCCCTCCGGAAAATTCCTTCGGGACAATGGCCCAGGCGAGTTAACCCGCGCGGACCTGGAAGGCGCCGCCGTATCAAGGTCGCCACTGGCGCATGGTGACCCCGGAGGCGGCCAGGTAGAGGCTCACTGCGCCCTCCCGGGTAAACTGGCACGGGACGGGCCAGCTGGTGCGGGCGGCGCCGGACCGGCTGCCGTCGCCATAGATCACCACTCGCCGGGGTTGGAGGCGCCCCATGATCAAATTGCGGCCCCGGGGCGTGGCCAGTTCCGCGGGGCAGACCAGCAACTCCAGTGGGCCGGCTCCGGCCGCCAGGTCAGCGGCTGTCAATGCCGTTACCGGTGGGATAAACATGACCCGGCGGCCTTGATAGGCCACCTCCAGGGCCACCCCCGCCTCCGGGCCCAGTTTCAGAAACTTCAGGCCCAGGCTGCCCAGGGCCATGGGGGGCGGCCCCCGCTCCAGGGACCGGGGCAGCGCGCCCCGGTCTCCCAGATAATTCCACAGCTCCCAGGCAGCCGGTCCCTGGCGGCCCCGGCGACCACACCAGCAGGACCCCACCTTGAACTGCTCGGTCAGGGTCCGGAGCTCCCCGGCGTTATCCTCGTTCAGGTTCAAGGCCGTCACCAGATCCAGGCGCCGGAAATGCCGCCAATGACAATATCCCGGCAGCGGCCCCCACGCGGGCGTGGGCCGCCCCGGCCAGGAGGACGCCGCCGCGGACACGACCAGCCGCCGGTTTTCCGGGCTCACCACCACTCCCCGCAGCCCGTTGAAGGCGTCCAGACAGGTAACTTCCAGGGTCCGGGGGACCGTAACCAGGGGCAAGGCCACGGCAGTAGCCAACGCCATCCCCGCCAGGCCGGCCCCGGCCCAGGTCAGGGAGGTGCGCCGGGGGACGAAGAGCAGCATGAACATGAGATAGTAGAGGCCGATCTCCAGCCAGGTGGGGGTGGGCATGACCATGGCGCTGCCGGGCACCTGGGCCCCCCAGGCGATGAGGTGATAGCCCAGCCACAGGGGGAGCTTGCCCAGGAACAGAAGCCCCTGGGCCACCGGGGTCAGAGATAGGGCCTGGGCCAGGACCGCGGCTTCCCCCAACGGCAGGGCCAGAAGCAGGAATAGTGGAATAGCCGCGAAGTTGACCAGGATGCCCAGGAGAGAGACCACCTGGAAATACGCAGCCACCAGAGGCGCGGTGGCCAGGGTGGCCACCGCCGAGACCACCGCCCACTCTTTGACCCGGAACAGCCACCGGGCCAACCTCCCCGAGTTTGGCCGGTCCGCGGTGGTCAAGCCTCCGACTAGGCGCGGGACCAGATAGATCAAAGCCGCCACCGCCACAAACGAGAGATGGAAGGAGATGGCAAAGAGACGGAGCGGCGAAAGACTCAGGATGACCAGAGCCGCTAACGCCAGGGCGCTCCAGACCTCCCCGGGGCGCCCCAGAAAGACCAGCAGCAGGTAGGCCAACACCATGACCTCGGCCCGCTGGGTGGAGGGCGACCCCCCGGCCACCCAGGCATAGCCCACCACCGGGAGAGCCGCCACCAGGGTGGCGACCTTGATCACGTTGACTCTCATGAGGAGCCAGGGAATTCGCCTCAGGAGCCAGAAAACGAGAAAGTAAGTGACCGCGGCCACCATGCCCAGGTGCAGGCCGTTGATGACCAGGAGGTGGCTGGTGCCGGTGCGGGCAAAATTGCGGCGCATCTCGGGGGTAATTTCTCCCTGGTCCCCCAAGAGCATGGCCAGATAGATGGCCCGGCCGGCGGGGTCCAGGGACCGCAACTGCTGCCGGATGCCGCCCCGGAGTCTCTCCCCCAAGGGTTGGGCATCGGTGGCGGCCAGAAAGATCAAACGGCGCGCCTCCGAGAGGCGCACCTCCCGGAAAATCCCATCCGCCGCCAAGTACCGGGGCCGATTGAACGTCCCGGGGTTGTGAAGCATCCCGGGGGGCCGGAGGCGTCCCCGGATCACCAGGCCGGTGCCCACCGGCGGCGGCTCCAGCCCCGGCGCCACCGCCAGAATTTTCCCGGCGGTGGGCCGCCAGCCCCAAGGGCCGCGCCAGGCTTCCGCCTCCATGAAGAGTTGCACCCGTCCCTCCCCCAACTTGCCGGGGCGGTATAGATGGCCATAAAGGGTCAGATGCTGAGCTTGGGGCAGCCGCGTGATATCTTCTGCGGGGAACCACGGTTGGCGGGCCTGCTGGCAGAAAGCCACTCCCAGAAGCCCGAAGAACAGGAACGGCAGGAGGCGAACCGGCCGCCCTTGCCACCAGAGGAAAGCCAGGCCGGCCCCAAGGAAGAGCAAGCCCGCGGCCAGCGCCATCTCCGGCAGGCGCAGGCCCCAGGCCGGCGCGGCGATCCCGGCCATCAAGGCCAGGGTCACCGGCACCAGGGGCCGGGCCACGGGCCGAGACTGGGTATCTGGCGTCCGGAGAGGCGGCTCCGGGAGCGCGGCGGTGACGTTTTCCTGAAAATGGTCCGTTGGCAAAGAAGACATTGAGGACCATCCATGGTCAAGGCTGAATAAATTACTTAGGCATTCTTACAATAAATTTAATCAATTAACAAATATACTTTTAAGATACATTAAGTTTATTTCATAAAATTCTAATTAAATGAGATAAGGAGTTGTTACGAGCCGAAGGCTTACCATTGCCTGATCAGTCCATCAAGATCATCGCAGCCGGGTTATAGCACCGTTATGAGCAGTGAGGCTGGCAAAAATGCACCCCAGCGCAATTTGTGCTTGACAAAAACTGCAAAATATCGAATAGAACATAAGGTATGAGGAGAATTTTGTTAATCCTGGCCGTCATCGGCATCGCGAGTAGCCTGGTCGGTTCGGCCCTGGCGGCCCCCAAGATACTGTCCCACGACGGCAGCCTGGTCATCGGCGGCACCGATGCCAAGCAGGCCAAGAAAAGCCCGGGGTCGGAGGATACGCTCTACGAACTACTGGGCCAGGAAGTGCAAGTCTTTATCTTCAAGAACAAGACCCGGGTCTGGCCCCGGATTTACTACGGACGCTCCGTCTCGGCGCCCTGGAGAGGGTACCTGAGCCCCCGGGATCCCCGGGTAGAGGTCTTGATTCACAAGTATGCCCAAATATACGGCGTAGATCCGTCACTGGTGCGGGCCGTGATGCGCCATGAATCAGGCTTCAATCCCACCGCGGTGTCTCCCAAGGGAGCCCAGGGGCTGATGCAGCTCATGCCCGGCACCGCCGCCCTCATGGGGGTCAAAAACCCCTTTGATCCGGAACAGAACATTGCCGGCGGGGTGGGATACCTGCGGCACTGCCTGGACCGCTTCCAACATAATGTGCCCCTGGCCGTGGCCGCCTATAACGCCGGACCGGAAAGCGTGGCCCGCTGTGGCACGATCCCGCCCTTTGAGGAAACCCAGCACTTCGTCAGCAACGTCATGGGGACCTATGCCGGGCTGAACGGCCGCGTGCCCGCCGCCGCCGCACCGGGCAAAGGCGCCAAACCGGCAACCAAGGCGTCCAAACAAGCGGTCCGGCCGGATAAATCCTCCGACACCCCTCGCCGTCCCCGGCCCAAGATCATTGAGGTCAGGTCTTACAAGCCCAAAACTCGAGACGTGGCCTCCGAATAAGTTATCCCACCGCCAACCTGCTAGCTGTCTCCGGACCGCGGCATACCGGTGGCCGCCAGGCGCGGCCCCCTTTACCGCAAATTTTGACGCCCAAGCAATCCCGGTAACGGGAAGAGCACCCTACCCTTGCCCCCCCTTCGCCGGGGCCTCCGGCCATTCCTTGATATGGAGGTCTCGCTGGGGAAGGGGAATTTCAATGCCGTGCTCCTGAAAGGCCTCAAAGATGGCGCTGTTCAGCTCATGGGTGGCGGGAATGCGGTCGCTGGGGGTTCTCAGGTGCACCCAGATGGTGAAGTCCAGGGAGCTGTCGCCGTAGAGCGCGAAATAGACCTGGGGCGGCGGCTCCGCCACCACCCGGGGATTGGCCCGGCAAATCTCGGTAAGCAACCCGGTCACCTGGCGCACATCCGAGCCATAGGAGACCCCCACCTTTAGGGTAAGACGGTTAATGCCGGCCCCGTAGTGGGTCCAGTTGATGACCTTGCCGGACACCAGTTCGGAGTTGGGGATGACCATCACATACCGGTCGAAGGTCTCAAAGATGGTGCTCCGCACCCTGATCTCCTTCACCCGGCCCCATTGACCGTCGATCACCAGCATGTCCCCCACCTTAATGGGCCGCTCGAACAGGAGAATAAGGCCGCTGATAAAGTTATTGACGATGTTCTGGAGGCCGAAGCCGATCCCCAGGCCTAAAGCCCCGGCCACCAGCGCCAGGTTGGTCAAGGCGAATCCCAGGATGCTCAGGGCGATCAACCCGGCTATGATCAGGATAACGTAATGCAGGGTGGTGGCGATGGTGTATTGCACCCCGGTATCCAGGGCGGTGTGGGGGAAAATGCGCAGCCGCATCAGGCCGCGCAGCAGGCGGGACAGGAAGAACCCCAGGTACAGGGCCAGGATGGCGCCCACGACGTTCAGAGTGGCCAACTTCATCGGGCCCAGGGTGGGACCCCAGGTGACCCACTGAAAGGCCCAGGCCACCTGGGCGGGTTTAATGCCCCAGGAATTGAGGGACCACAGGATTACGGCCACTCCCAGGACAATGGACAATACCCAGCGGCACAGGGAATGGGTCCGCTGAATCAGGTCCGCTTTTGACGGAAAGCGCTGAGCGGCCCGTCCTGCCTCCGGATGCAACAGGTGACGGATGATCGACTCGCCCATCCGCCAGAGGAACCAGAGGATCATCATATCCAGCATGGTCCAGGCCGCCGCCCGGGCCAGGTACCCGGACAGATTTTGAAATCCCAGGAGATCCGCCAGGATGATGACGGCCAGCAGGAACAGCACCAGTCCCCGCAGGATCAGGCTGACGGCGGGCCGGTGCAGCCAGGTGGGCTCCGACAGTTCCGGCAGGAGGCGGGTCAGATAAGGGCGTCGTAAGAGCCACCAGCCCCAAACCAGGACGCCCACCAGAAAATAATGTTCCAGAAAAAACCGGCTGGATTCGGGAAAATCCAAGAAATCCGCGCACTTTAAACCCAAAAAGCCCAGGAAGAGATAAACCGAAAAGAATTTCAGAGAGAGCCGGTAAAACCTGGCAGTGGATCGATCCAGGGCGAGGAAGCCCCCCGCCGCCTGGCCGGCAAAGAATCCCTGGACCCATTGCCGGGTCAGACGCAACACCCAGAGCGTGACCAGCACCGCCAGGATCAACTGCGACGGCGTGGAGCCTATCAAGCCAAAAGACCAAAAAAACAGGCCCACCCACAGGATCAATCCCAGGCCAAACAGGTTGGCAATGAGGATCCGGCCCAGGATGTATACGGGCAGCAGGTGGAGATCGTCGGGGGCCTCTCTCCAGCTCTGATAGCGGCGGGTCACCAGGTTATTGAGGCGTCGAGTGCTCCACCCCAGGAGCACGATAAAAGTGAGCAGCCCAATGATGGGGGCCAGGTGCCCCCAGATAAAGGCGCTCAGCCTGCCGGACTCCGCCAGGTTCTTGAGCCAAGCCCAGCTCCGGGCCGGTAAGGCGGCCAGGCTCCCCCACACCCCGGCCACCTGCTTCCAGAAGGGCACCGCTTGCGCCGGACGCTTCAGGAGTTGCGCCTTCCAGGCTTCTTCCAGTTTCCCTAACTGGGGCTGGAAATTTTCCACGAGCGCCTTTTCGGTCTCCAGCAGTTGACGCCGCCGCTCCAGTCGATCGAGGACCAGGCCCATCAGGCGATTTTGAGTTTCCCCCAGGTTCAGATAGGTCAGGTAGGATTGTTGCAGCGCCGGCGTCAAGGCCTGGGGTTCCCTGGCCTGGATAATGCTGAGCTGCATCCTCAAGGAGTTTTGCGATTCGATGTGGGCTTGCTGATCTTGGTGAAGCGCGTTGATCTCCTGGCCCAGGTCCTTGAGTTTCCCCTTGATATCCCTGTCTTTGTCGGCATACGTGACCAGGAGTTCCTGCACCTGGAGCAGAGAGGGTTTCTCCAGGACGAGGCTGGCTTTCAGGGCGGCTACCGCGACCTGCAGACCGTCCAGTTCTTGGTTGGCCTGGGCCAGCTTTTCCGACGCGGTCGCCACCCGGGATTCCCATTCCTTGAGGTTTTCCTGTAATGCCGTCCTGCCTTTGGCAAATGCCTCGATGAGGGCCTGGGGCGAAGTTATGGTCCTCTCCGGCTTCTCCGGCGGTGCCGTCTGACCCGGGGCCGACCCGGGAAAGGCCAGACATCCCAGCACGATAACCGCCACGATAACCCGATGCAGCCAATATCTCAGGGACATGATCTCTCCCAATTTTACGTTCCGAATCAAATACTTATTCTCATACTATATGGCCGCAATTATTTCAACCTGCTGAGAGGGATCGCCTGGGCCTGACGGACCCAGGGGAGGAAGAGGCGCGGCTCCATGGAAAAATCTTCCCAAACCACCGGGGACGGATTCCCCGGTTGACAGAATTTTTTTCCTGGCATACAGTAAACTTACCTCAGTTAGGTGAGGCTCCTGCATAAATACAGGCCACTGCCCGGAAACGTCGAGAGACGCCAACGGGCCGAACAGGTACTACCGGATTAAGGTTTTACTTAATGTGGCTGAGTAACTCGACTCTACGTTATGCAGTGCCGAAGCTCCACAAGTGAGGAAGGTCGGTTGCATAGCGTCCTGTCAGGGGCCTTCCACCAACGTGGCAAGGCCCTTTTATTATGCCGGTCCATCCCGAGGGGAGGGGCAATCATGGAAAAGGTCAAGATTTTAGGGGAATTCTTTTTCAGCCAAATCCAGGGAAAACCCATTTATGACCCCCATGGCCGCAAGGTGGGCAATCTGCGGGATCTGGCGATTCGCTGGGAAGCGGGAACCCCCCGGGTTACCGGAATCAAATATGCCAAAGGGGTGCAACGCCACATCCCCGTGGAACAGATAGCCCGGATCAATCCCAACCACCTGGACCTGCAAAAGGAACTGGATGAAGAAACCTTAATTCCCATGCATCCTGATGAAATCTACATGGGCAAATGGATCATGGATAAGCAGATCATCGACCTGAAAGGCTCGAAAGTCGTGCGGGTGAATGACATCAAGCTGATCTGGCTCCAGAGCAACGGTCAGCGATACATCGTCCCCACTGCGGTGGATATCGGTCTGCGGGGGCTGGCCCGGCGTCTGGGGGTGGAATTCCTGTTTCGCCGACGGCAAAATCACTTTGTCTGGTGGGAGTTCATCCAGCATCTGGATGAAAAGACCGCCAGCCTGAGACTTCGGGGCGAAAAACAACAATTGGATCAACTCCACCCGGCCGACCTGGCCGAAATCATCGAGGACCTGGACTACAAGAAGAGAGCTGACTTCATTGAGGACCTGGATGTGGAGGTGGCGGCCGAGGCCTTCGCGGAAATGGAACTTGACACCCAGATCGAGATTCTGGAACACATGGACAGCCAGCAGGCCTCGGACCTGTTGGAAGAGATGCCCCCCGATGAAGCCGCGGACCTCCTAGGAGAACTGCCGGAAGAAAAATCTGACGAGTTGCTGAATCTGATGGAACCGGAAGAAGCCCAGGAAGTGCGGGAATTAATGGTGTACGAGGAGGGCACCGCCGGGGCCCTGATGACCACCGAATACCTGGCCCTGTCGCCGGAGATCACCGTGGCGGAGGCCTTTACCCAATTGCGTCGGCTGGCGGCGGAGGCGGAGACCATTTATTACCTCTACCTGGTCAAGGATGATCAGACCCTGGATGGAGTCATTTCCCTGCGGGAACTGTTGATGGCGGACCCCGAAGCTCAACTCCAGGATCTCATGCAGACCCGGGTGATCACCGTCCAGCCTCATGACTCCGACCGGGATGTAGCTGACGCCGTGAATAAATACAACCTTCTGGCCATCCCCGTCATCGATGATGACAACAAGATGTTGGGCATTATAACGGTGGACGACGTCATGGATATGCTCATCCCGGACCGCGGCAGCCTGGAGACCTTCGCCAGATTATTCCTCAGCAAACGCGCCATGAAATGAGACGTTCAATGAAATTGAAATCGCCAATTCTCCGGAGGCTCTTCCTCTTTCTGGCAATCATGGGGCCGGGCATCATCACCTCCAACGTGGACAATGACGCCGGCGGCATTACCACGTATTCCGTGGCCGGCGCCGCCCTCGGCTATAAGATCCTGTGGGTTTTTCTCCCCATGATCGTGGCCTTGGTGGTCATCCAGGAGATGTGCACCCGCATGGGCGCGGTCACCGGCAAGGGCCTGGCGGACTTGGTGCGGGAGCGCTTCGGCGTCCGGATCACTTTCTATGCCATGGTGGGCCTGCTCCTGGGAAACCTGGGCAACATCATGAGTGAATTTGCCGGGGTGGCGGCCAGCATGGAGCTGTTCGGGGTAAGCAAGTACATATCGTTGCCCCTGGCGGCCCTGTTCACCTGGTGGCTGATTCTCCGCTGGTCTTACAAGGTGGTGGAGAGGGTCTTTTTGGCCGCCTGCCTCATTTACTTCTGCTATATCTTTTCCGGCTATTTGGCCCACCCCAACTGGAGCGTAGTAGCTAAGGAACTGGTAATTCCCAGCTTTTCCTTTAACAGCCACTACCTGGTGATTCTCGTGGGTGTCATCGGCACCACCATCGCCCCCTGGATGCAGTTCTACATCCAGTCGGCGGTGGTGGAAAAAGGCATCACCGTGAAGGACTACACCTACACGAAATACGATGTCATCGTGGGCAGCATCATGGTGAACCTGGTGGCCGTGTTCATTGTCATCTCCTGCGCCGCCACCCTCCACCTGAATGGCATTACGATAGAGTCCGCCAAGGAGGCGGCCTTGGCCTTGGCTCCCCTGGCCGGCACCTGGGCCTCCACCCTCTTTGCCATCGGCCTGTTGAATGCCTCGCTGTTTTCCGCGTCCATTCTGCCCCTGTCCACGGCATATTTCACCTGCGAGGCCTTCGGCATCGAGGCGGGCATCGACAAGTCCTGGGGAGAGGCCCCGGCGTTTTACTGGCTTTACACCATCTTGATCATCGTCGGCGCGGGCTTCATCCTGATCCCCAATATTCCGCTGATCAAGGTGATGTTCTGGTCCCAGGTAATCAACGGGGTTATGCTGCCCTTTGTGCTCATTTTCATGCTGATGTTGATCAACAACCAGGACCTCATGGGCGAATACGTCAATCGATGGGGCTACAACCTCATCTCCTGGATCACCGTGGTGCTTATGATGGCCTTAACCCTGTTGATGGTGGTGACTTCTCTCTTCTAGACAGAAAGTACCCTCTAAAATTATTCTACCCGTAGCCGGGGGGCGCGTAAGGCATCAGCGGCCTGTTATCCGACTCCCCGGCCCGGGGTTCCTCCCCTCCCTTTCCCACCCTGGCTTCTTCTCTTGCCACTGGGAGCCGTAATGATTATTGTGTGGTAACATAAGTTCTCTTTGACTGCACCGGTGGCAGCAACGCGATAGGGATTGCGGTTGGAGCCAAAAGTTGGGATGACACCTCCGTCTGCTTTTCTCGAGTACGAAAGGAATAGCGTATGAAGGTATTCATGACCGGCGGCACCGGCTTTGTGGGCACGTATCTCTCCCAAGACCTGGCCCGGCACGGCCATACCATCACCATCCTCACCCGCCGGGCGCAGCCCCCCGCGCCGCCCCGGCCCGGCATCAACTTTCTCACGGGGGACCCCACCCAAGACGGACCCTGGATGGTGGCGGTGCCGGAGCACGACTGGATCATCAACCTGGCGGGGGCCTCCATTTTCACCCGCTGGACCGAGGCCCTGAAAAAGGAGATCTTTGCGAGCCGGGTGCGCACCACCCACAATCTGGTCACCGCCCTGGCGGCGGGGGACCGGCGGCAGCTCTTGTGCAGCACCTCCGCGGTGGGTTACTACGGGCCCCGGGGAGAGGAGGAACTCACGGAAGACTCCCCGGCAAGCGATGGTTTCCTGGGGGGTCTGGCCCTGGCCTGGGAAGCCGAGGCCTTGAAGGCCCAGGACCTGGGGGTCAGGGTGGTGATCACCCGGTTCGGCATCGTCTTGGGCAGAGACGGCGGGGCCTTGGGCCAGATGGTGCCCATGTTCAAGAAGTTCCTGGGGGGACCGCTGGGCTCCGGGAAGCAGTGGTTCTCCTGGATCCACCAACAGGACCACGCCCGGGCCTTCCGGTTCGTCGCCGATCACCCGGAGTTGACCGGCCCGGTCAATTTCACCGCGCCCCATCCGGTGCGCAACCGGGACCTGACCAAGGCCCTGGCCCACACCCTGCACCGCCCCGCGGTCCTGACGGCCCCGGAATTCATGCTGCGCCTGGTGCTGGGGGAATTTGCCGACATCTTGCTCACGGGCCAGAAGGTCTTGCCCCAGCGCCTGCTGGACGCGGGCTTTCACTTCACGTTTCCCACCATGGAGGCGGCCCTGGCAGACCTGTTAAGTAAGGCGGGAACAGGGGAAAAGGGCTAAATTGTGCTGATCCAGACTTGATGAGAAGCCTGCCACTAGTGTTCTTCCAAAACGAAAACCCCTTTCCATTCTGAGAGCAGGTGTTTTTTTCAGGTCCCCAAGTCAAACGTGGGAACCAGAAAAATAATTTTTTTTGTCGTTCGCCGGGTTTCTGTTCTTCCCGTGTTTATATGAGTAAAGCGAGGGGAAGGCAAACTTGGCAAGTTTCATCGAGACTTGCCGCTGGAGGCGGACATGATCGAACTGTGGGATGAGAAATAAGGGCCCAATGTAATGACCACTCTGCAGCCCTCTATGGCAGTCAAGCTTCCATGGGAGGAAGTCAGACGCTCATTATCTCAGGGTAATAGCTTTCTCCGGACAGATTTCCTGGCAGCAAAAGCACGTGATGCAGGTATCGGCGTCCACCTGGGGGAGGTCCCCGTCCATGGACAGAGCCGATACCGGACACTGGTCGACGCACGTGCCGCAACCGGTGCACAACTCGCGATCAGCCTGGGGTCGCAAGGTCGCTTTCTGGCAGATCATCGACTGGACGGCCTCATTGTGCAGAATCGCCTCACCCCCCAAGGGCGGCAGCCTGAAATCGGGCAGTTTTTCAAGCTCCCCGATGACTTCGATGTGACTGAGGTCGTAGTCTCCCAAGCCCATTTCCTTGGCCTTCTGCAGGAACCGCAGGAGGCCCGGTTCACAGCCCATCATCGTGGCCATAACGGCGTCCAGGGCCACCGCGTTATCCGAGGCCAGGATCAGGCCCACCTCTCGTAAATCCGGGGAGGCCGGACCATTGCCCTCCATCCCCACCACCGCGTCCATCAGAAAGAAGTCCGGGACCCGGAGCCGGAACACCTCCACCACCACTTCATGAAACCGGGCCGGGCTGCCCGCGGCCTGATGAAGTTTGGCTTTCTGGGCGCCGGGCAACAACCCGTAGCTGTTCTTGATGGCGCCGGTGATGACGGTCAGGCCATGGGTTTTGAATTTTGGCAGACTGATGATGACGTCGGCCTCGAGCACGATCCGGGAGAGGCTCACCACGGGCATGAAATCGGGATTGAAATCAACCTGGAGGGAGTCGTTGCCGATGTTTTGATAATAACCCTTGGCTGCTGCCATCAGGCCGGTTTGTTGAAAGCTGGCCTCGTTGGCCCCGTAACTGAAAAGCCCGGGGTTGTCACCCACCACAATGGAGGCGGGCCCCAGGGTTTCGACCTTTTCCACCACGGCGCGCAGCACCGCAGGATGGGTGACGATGCCCTCGCCGGCCTCCGAAGCCCGCAGCACATTGGGTTTGATCAAGACGCTTTTCCCGCGCAGTTCCAAGGGGAAGAGTTCAAACGCCCGGTCGACTGCCTGACGGACACTCTCATAGGTGGCCGGATGGATCATGACTCTCGACATTGTCTATCCTTCCTAGTCTTTCAGGTAACCCGGTAAGCAGGAGCTTCCAGTATACCATTTTCATCGTGGTGAAGCAGCGAGTTGAAGTAAAACCAAGGCCTCATGGCTAGTGGGGGAATGAGGGCCGAGGGCCGCGACCGGAAAACTTTGAGTTCCACCTGATCAGGTCCGATCTGATCAGGGTTTGCTGGCGGTCGGCTTTATTCCGGTTCTGGTGACTTAATGCCTATACCCCACCGGCATGACCAGCAAGGGTTCGTGCGGCGGCGGCAGATGCAGGACCTGGCCCAGGGCCTTATCCTCAAAAGCGCCGACGATGCCGGCCCCCAGGCCCAGATCCTCGGCCGCCAGGAACAGGTTCTGGCTGACGTTGCCGGCTTCCATGTGGGTGTACCTGATGCCCCGCTGCCCATACCGGGCGGTGCAGCGGCGATACTCTCCCGTGATCACCACCATCACCGGGGCTTCGGCCATCCAGGTCTGGTGCAGACAGGCCCGGACCACCGCGGGGCGCACCTCCCCCGGAGCCACGGCCTTCAGGGCATGCTCCGCCACCAGGTAATAATAGACCCCGGCGGGCAGGTTATTCACCCCGCGCTCCCCCACCACCAGGTAGAGGTCCAGGGGATAGGTGGCGCCGGCGGACGGCGAGGTCCTCAGGCCCCGGGGGTCGCTGAGCCCATCAGCGTCCCACAGGAGTTGGGAGACCTGGGCCAAGTCCAGGGCGCGGGAGGCGAAGCCGCGCACCGTGCGCCGGGCCGCCAGGGCTTCCGGCACCGTCAGGGCGCCTTTCCTGGCCGGGGCCGGCAGTTTGATGGCATCAGCCCCCTGGCCTACGGATGGATGAAACAGCATGATCCCCATCGCCATGATGAGACCCCATAATGTGAATATCATCTTCTGGTCCACCTTTACCGAGCAGCGCCAGCCTGGGTTTGATCGCATGGCAGCGACAGGCTACCCCATAATCTGGGAGGAATCAAGACATCTCCGCATTGAACCTGAGCGACGGGTTCGGCTCATGTCAAGTGGCCTATCTCGAGGCAATCGCCAAGCTTAATTTGTGCTTTAACTATTCCTTAAATACTTTTCATGTGTTAAAATTTACCAACGGGAGCAAGTTATGCATAGTAAGTGCTTAGATTCTCATCCGGGTATAAGGCTCGCCACCGAAAGAGATCTGGGGAGAATTTTGGAGATTGAGAAGCTGTGCTTTGACCCCCAATGGTCCCAGGATCAATTTATCGCCTCATTTAAGGATCTGTTTCTCGTATACGAACAAGAAGAAATTCTAGGGTTTTTGGTTTCCTGCAGCTGCGAAATTGCCAGAAGGGCAATTATTATGAGAATTGCCGTGCATCCCGATCATTGGGGTCGTGGCATAGCTTCGAGGTTAATTTCAGCCGCCCTTGATCAATTTAAATGCATGGACCTTAGATGCGCTGAATTGGATGTTGATATTGTAAAAAATGGCGCGATAAAACTTTATGAAAAATTTGGATTTAAAGTTATGAGAGTAGCTACAGTAAATTATGATGAAGAAACTAGCTTTTATATAATGAAATTATTATTGCACAATTCTCATGATTAGAAGAAACAGGCCTAATTTACGCAGCTTTGATTTCTAACTTTTCTTTCCTAAGGTAAATATTTTTTATACTTCCCCCGCCCCCCTGCATGGATTCATCGCTCTTTCCCTCTAAACCCCGTCCCGGGCCTGGCTGAGGACAAACGCCACCAGCCGGGCCATGACGGCCTTATCCAGGTGAATGACCAGGTCGGTGGCCTGGCAGGGAACCCGCCGGGCCTTGAAGTCGCCCGAGACTGCCACCTCCAGGGTGGCGCCATGGGTGCGAACCACCAGACCTGGTGCTTCGGCAAAAATGAACAGGTTCCTCCCCGGCAGATGGCAGGCGGCCAGTATGGCCGTTTCCGCCAGTTCAGGGGCTGACGGCGGGGGCAGGGGCAGTTGGTGCCGGGCGGCGAACTCTTCTAAAGCGCGGCTGAGCTGTTCCGGGGGAGTCAGGGAGATGGTCAGACTGAGGCGGGATTCCGGCTCGGGCGGGCTCACTTCGGCCACCTCCAGGTCCTCCACCCGCAGGACAAAGGTCCCGCCATGTTCGTCCCACACCATAGGCGCCGGGGTGGCGCGTCCCAGCCTGAGACCCGGATCGGCAAACCTGGCCTCGGCTTTCAGACACGGTATCAGCATAGCAGGTCCCTTCAGCGTTTGCCGGTAATCTCAGGCTTTATGAAAACCGGTGGGACGGGCCTCCGTGCCCGCCTCCTCAACCATCCGAAGCTTTTGATGGCGGCGGCAGGGACGGCCGCCCTACCAGACTTTTTTCAAGAACAGCCGAGGCGGCTGTTCCACAGCTCCTTCTGGGACAATTGTACCCGGATCGGTCCGATTAATCAGCAAAATTTCCGGTTCCGCCTCCTATGGACGAGAGGCTTGCGGTCGAAAACCGCGGGTTTATCCCAAAGAATTTAGGGATGGGCGTGGATACACTTGACCCTCATCGCTATAAATCTTAATATACTAGAGAAAAATATGTTGAAATCAACGATGGGAGAAGGACATGGCATATTCCCCGATAGTTCTGGATCACTTTAAGAATCCCCGCAATGTGGGCGAAATCATCAGCGCCGACGGGGTGGGCGAAGTCGGCAACCCCGTCTGCGGGGACATGATGAATGTCTATATCAAGGTCGACAATGACCGCCTGGTCGACGTCAAGTTTAAAACCTTCGGCTGCGGCGCGGCCATCGCAGTTTCCAGCATGATCACGGAAATGGCCAAGGGCAAGACCCTACAAGAGGCCATGAAGATCACCAACGCGGACGTGGCCGAGGCCCTGGGCGGCCTGCCCCCCAACAAGCTCCACTGCTCCAACCTGGGGGCCGACGCCCTGCATTCCGCCATCAAGAACTACCTGGACCGCAAGGCCGGGAAAGTAGCCGTCAGCGAGTTGGACAAGGAGCCGCACCACAAGCAACGCGAAGGCTGCTACTGTCCCTACTGCCAGAAGCGGGTGGAGGAAGAATCCCCCATGTGTATCTTCTGCGGTAAGGAAATTCCGCATGAGCACGAGCACTGATGCCCCGGTGCGGGAGATAAGGACGCTGTCATGGGTTTAATCTATCTGGACCATCTGGCTGCCACGCCTCTCCACCCCCGGGTAAAGGAGGCCATGATCCATCATATTGAGACCGTGTTCGGCAACCCTTCCAGCGACCACCAGGTGGGCCAGCCGGCGGGCCAGGCCTTGGAGTTGGCTCGCACTCGGGTAGCCGCCCTGATCAACGCCGAACCCAAGGAGGTGGTGTTCACCTCCGGCGGCACCGAGTCCAATAACCACGCCCTCAAAGGTATCGCCATCGGGCTCCGGGAGAAAGGCCGCCACATTATCACCTCGAATATCGAACATAAGTCGGTCCTGAATTCTCTCCGGACCTTGCGCCTCCTGGATTACCGCGTCACTTCCCTGGACGTGGATCATTACGGCCTGGTGGACCCGGCGGCGGTGGAAAAGGCCATCACTCCCGAAACCATTCTCATCTCCGTCATGTTGGGCAACAATGAGATCGGCACCGTCGAGCCCGTGGCCGAGATCGCCAAGATCGCCAAGCAGCACAAGGTGTTGCTGCACACCGACGCGGTGGCCGCCACCGGCATCACCCCCGTGGATGTGCAGGAGTTGGGGGTCAACCTGTTAAGTCTGGCGGCCAACCAGTTCTACGGCCCCCCCGGGGTCGGCGCTCTTTACATCCGCAAGGGCACGCCCATCTGGCCCTTCCTGGATGGCGGCCTCCAGGAAAACAAGCGCCGGGCCGGCACCGAAAACCTCATCGGCATCGTGGGTATGGGCATGGCGGCAGAATTGGCCAGACTGGAGATGCCCGAACGCCTGCCGCGCCTCAAGGCCCTGAAAGACCGCCTGACCCAGGGCTTAATGGCGCGCATCCCGGAGATCAGGCTCAATGGCCATCCCACCCAGTGCCTGCCACATCTCCTCTCCGTGTCGGTGGAATACATCGAAGGCGAGAGCCTGATGCTCATGCTGGACGAGGAAAGCATCATCGTGGCCACCCGGTCCGCGTGCGCCTCCGGGTCCCTGCGCGCCTCCCACGTACTCATCGGCATTGGCCTGGGCCATGCCCTGGCCCAGGGGACCCTGGTATTCACCCTGGGCATGGATAACACCGAGGCGGACATCGACAAGGTACTAAAAGTGATGCCGGGCATCGTCCAGACCCTGCGGGAGATGTCCCCGCTGTACAAGAAAGAGCACGTCGGCTGAAAGGTTTGATCTCAGGGGCGGGCCAGGTTAAGCCAAGAGAGGGGCGGGTTTTTAACCCGCCCCTCTCTTTCTTTATTCATAATGTGCTTAATGTGCTTATCAGGGCGGACACGAAGGTTCTTCCTGATAGGGGGTTGGGAGGGGAGTCTGAGGGGAGGGCGGGGGACCCTTATGAAAAACTTCCCCCGGCCCTCCCCTCACATTTCACTCCACCGCCTGACGGTGGGGGAAGGCCTGGGGCCAGCGGGCGGGGTGGCAGCGCCGGTATTGCGGCGGGTATTCCAGGTCCACCCCCAGTGCTTCGGCGGCATGCCAGGTCCAGCGGGGATCGTACAACATGCCCCGGGCCAGGGCCACCAGGTCGGCCTGACCGCTGGCGATGATCTCCTCCGCCTGGCGCGGCTGGTTGATCATACCCACCGCCATCGTCACCATCCCCACTGCTTGCCGGATATGAGCCGCATGAGATACCTGGTAGCCCGGCCCCAGGGGGATACGCTGATACGGCACCAGGCCCCCACCGGACACATCGATATAATCGCAGCCCCGGTCCTTCAGTTCTCCGGCGAACACCAGGGAATCGGCCAGATCCCACCCGCCCTCGGCGTAATCCGTGGCTGAAATTCGCACCCCCAGTGGTTTGGCGGCCGGCCAGGCCTCCCGCATGGCCTCGAACACCTCCAGGGGGAAGCGCATCCGGTTTTCCCGGCTGCCGCCGTAATCGTCGGTGCGCTCATTGCTCAGAGGTGAGAGAAACTCGTGCAGCAAATAGCCGTGAGCCGCGTGCAACTCCACCAGATCGAACCCCAGGCGCGCCGCCCGTTGTGTGGCCTGGACAAAGGCCTCCTTGAGGGCCTGCAAACCCGCCAGGTCCAGGGCCTGGGGCGCGGGCCAGCCGTCCCCATAGCGAATCTCGGATGGCCCCACCGTGGTCCAGGCGCCTTCTGACGGCTCCAGGGGCCGGTCCGGATTTTCCCAGGGCAGGTGGTCCGAGGCCTTGCGTCCGGCATGGGCCAATTGCAGGCCGAGCTTGCTCTCGCCATACTCCCGGCAAAATCCCACGATTCGCCTTAAGGCAGCTTCATTATCATCAGAGTATAGTCCCAGGTCGCCATAACTGATGCGGCCCCGGGGTTCCACCGCGGTGGCTTCCACGATGACCAGCCCCGGACCGGACACGCAAAACTGACCCAGGTGCATGAGATGCCAGTCGGAGGCGCTGCCTTCCCGGGCGCTGTATTGGCACATGGGCGACACCACGAGGCGGTTGGCTAACGTTATCTCCCTGAGGGAGAGGGGGGAAAACAAAGCACTACGCATAGGAGACTCCTGATATGGTCCGGAAATTTCCGGTCCGGGGTTACCTGCCTCGCTCTTTTTCAAGAAGATAAGACTTCCGGACGTCGGTGACCAGAGGGCCGATGATCAGAGAAGGACTGGCCTGCCTTTAGGGCTTCAGCGTAAGACGGACTTGCCAATATTGCAAAGATGCCTGCCGGTGCCGCCTGCCGACAACTATCTTTTCCCGCCAGATTAAGGAAATTCTCAGGGGAAAATGCGAGGTTCCCTGATTCCCTTGAGATGAGAAGCCGGCATAATATGTGTCCAGTTAGAGAATCCATCAGTCGGGGGATTACCATGAAGCGTTTATACCATTTTCTTTTCATTACGTTGGTCAGCCTGGCCTTGGTCGCCGGCCCCGGGACCGCCCTGGCAAACTCCCTGGTCCTCTCGGGAGTTCCCGAGTACCAGTGGTATCACGGCTGTTCCCCCACCTCTGGTGGCATGCTCATGGGGTACTGGGCCGAGCATGGTTATGCCGGCCTGCTTCCGGGAGTCACCAATCCCATGGTGCAGAGTCAGGCGGTTAACAATGACATCTCCAGTGCCGCCCACAACGCCCAGGATACCTACCAGGGGCATCCGGCCAATTGCATTGCCGACTTCATGCAAACTGTAAACGGGGGCACGTATGGGTCGGACATCGCCTCAGGTCTGGCCGATTGGACAAGATACGTGGGCCTGAGCGTCCAGACGGCTGCATATAGCAACGTGTCATTATATGGGGGCGCTTTTAGTTATACATCCTTTAAAAACGAGATCAATGCCGGCCGGCCCATGCTCCTCAATCTCGAAACCACGGTCACCGGGGAGGGCACCGTGGGGCACTCGGTGCTGGCCTACGGTTACCAGGACAACATGTTCAACCTCACGATCCGGACGGGAATGGGACATCAGAATGTCTCCGTTCCCGGCTTTGCGGTGATGGACACCTGGGAAAACGGCGTCGGCCCCGGAAGGCAGGCTGAATGGAAGAACTCGTTAGGCGCGACGATCTATGGTCTGCGGGACAGCAATGGCGTGGAATGGTGGCCGTTCTTGGATTTGACCACGTCGTATGGCTATGATTTCTCGAATCTTTGGGATTGGGAGATCTTCAGCGGGGTTTTTTACGCCGCGGTTCCCGCCCATACGCCCGTGCCACCCACTCTGGTGCTCCTGGGCTCCGGACTCCTGGTCCTCTTGAAACGGCGCCAAAGATGATAGAGTAATCGACGGGGGCATTCCCATCGGGGCTCCGCGGCGAGAACCGGGGCCTCCCGGCCTAACCTGGCCCCCGGCCCGCCACACCAGGTCGATGAGACGGATATTCCGTCCGGGCCCACCTCCACCCACTCCAGGCGGTGCATGACTTCGCACCGCATCCGGCCGCGGGCGATGATTTTCTCTGCCCGGCGCGGCTGGCTGATCATCCCCACCGCCATCGTCACCATCCCCACTGCTGGTCGGATCCGGGCCGCATAAGGCACCTGATAGCCCCGGCCCCAGGGGGATACCCGGGTACGGCACCAGGCCCCCGCCGGATACATCGATATAATCGCAGCCCCGGTTCTGCAGCTCTCCGGCGAACACCGGGGAATCGGCCAGATCTCACCCGCCCTCGGCATAATCCGTGGCCGAAATCCGCACCCCCAGGTATCGCCGGACCAGCCCGGTTCACCAGACGAGGTCTTCCTGAGGGTTCCATGAGCTCGATTTTCATATCGCCGGGTGTTGTGGCACAACCGTTGCATATTCTATCAAAAAATATTTCTTTAAAGGTTAAAAAAATGAAAAGAATAGCTTGCTGCTTGGTTATCTTGGGAATCTGCCTGTTTTTGGTCTCCGCGGCTTCCGCTAGCTATATCAATATCTTGGCTCCCGAGGCCTACGATAGGCTGAACCCCGATAATAGCACTTACAATGCTAATATCTATTATCTCCTGGATGTCCGGACCACCGCGGAATGGCTGAACCCCGGACATCCCGGCGAAAATGCCTTGGGAGTGGGAGCCTTCCTTGAAGAACCGTTCAGGAAGGTCGTCAATATTCCGGTAAAGTTTAATAACGGCGGCACCTGGACTATGAATGATCAATTTGTTCCTGAGGTGGAAAGCCAGTTTAGTTTCGATGCTTACCTCATAGTCATATGTCAAGCCGGATCCCGGAGTGCAATTGCTTCTCAGCTGTTGATTAATGCAGGCTTTACCCATATCTATAACGTGCTTTATGGGTTTGAAGGAAATGCCCCGGATATGCTCGGCTGGATGGCTTCGGGTTTGCCTTACAACCAGAATACTGACGGCATGTTTGACCCATTACCCGTCCCGGTGCCCGCCACCCTGCTTTTCATGGGGTTTGGCCTGGCGGGCCTTGCCGGCAAGAGGCTTTGGTCCAGGCATAATTAAAGAGAAGAGCTTCAGGCGGGCCAATTAACACGAACTCTTTAAATGCTGACCTGAATCAGGACAGATTGTCTAAAATCTGGGAAAATCTTAACTCATTAATTTCTTTTATAATTATCTATCAACTGTTCGGGTTAGCATCATACAGCCGACCTTTTTTTGAGAAGGGACTTCGATGAGGCACGTTCAACAGGCCAAGCCTTACGGTATGATCCGGCTCAACCACCATATTTTTAGCCTCCTGACCAGCGGCTTCACGGTAATTGAGACCGCGCCTTCTCAGGGGCATACATATTGCAAAAAATAATTCAGTCTTCTTTTATTTTTGGTGTAGAGGCGACTAACTGCTGGTGAGAAGGAGGAGACAGATGCATAAATGGTTATATGCGTGGGTCGGTCTATTGGTGTTCCTTGGGTTTCCCCTCATGGCCCTGGCTAATACGTTACTTCCCGGGACCCCCGCACCTTCTTATATTTATACGGTTGACTTAAAGAGGGAATCGTGTTGAAGCCACCCGAATTCTGATGACCCGCTGGAAGTGGGTCTCTATGTGGAAGTGGAGCCGGGCTACCTGAAGATTTATCAGGGTACCCTTTTAGATGACCTGGTTTGGTTTTATCTTGCCCCTAACCTAGATGGATTTGCAAAGCTCTATTCAAATGACGTAGCCCGCGCCCAGGAGGCCAACATCCCCCTGGATGCTAAGGTGGTGAGCATACAGAGCTCCGCCTATCCCAACATATACCTGGCCGGGACGGCCACCTACAGAATTTTTGGCGATCCGGACTACGAACCGGCCCCGGTACCTTGCAGTCTGCTGCTGGTCGGCACCGGACTGGGTGCAATCGGATTGCGGCGGTTCAAGCGAGGCTGAGAATAGCCATGTAAATATTCTTGCCAGACAAGCTCTTAGACGGCGCGAAGATGGCCCCTTGAGGGGGCCATCTTTGCTTAAAGCAGTTGAACATGAGCCTGAGGCTCACCCATAAATTATGAAAAATAGGCGTGAGCATGCTATCTCTAAATTGCCAACGATGGTTATAGGTCGTAGCTCAGTGATGCATTGAGCTCGCCGAGCGGTTTGGCCATCGCAGAGTTGGCGCGGGGGCAACTGCGGGAGAAAATCGCCCAACTCACAATTGTTTAGTTAAATTATAATAATTTATAATAAAAATAAAATTTACTTTACTTTCATTAAAAATTGTGGTATTTATGGCCCGCCTTTGAAAAATTCATCTGTCTGGGGGAAACCTATGAAGTCCCGTCTTGGTAGAATCCTCCCGGTTATCCTGCTGTGTCTGACGCTTGTCGCTGGTTCCAGCGCCGCTCTCGCAGATTCCCTGGTAGTACTCACGGAAGTTCCCAGTTACACGTGGTATCAAGGCTGTTCCCCCACCTCCGGCGGCATGCTCATGGGTTATTGGGCCGAACATGGTTATGCCGGCCTGCTTCCCGGGGTGATTGATCCCATGGTGCAGAGTCCGGCGGTTAACGATGACATCTCCCGTATTGCCGACTACATGCATACCGTCAACGGGTACACTTCGGGGTCGAATATCAAACCAGGCCTGATCGGATGGACGACTTACGTGGGCCTGAGCGCCCAGGTGTCTTATAGCAGCGTGCAAGGCGGCGCTTTCAGTTATACTGCGTATAGAAATGAGATCGATGCCGGCCGGCCCATGCTCCTCAATCTCACCACCGATGGCAAGGGGCACACGGTGCTGGCCTACGGTTACCGGGACAACATGTTCGAGCTCCAGATCCCAGGCTCTCAAAAAATCACCGTTCCCGGCTTTGCGGTCATGGACACCTGGGACAACGGCGCCGGCCCAGGAACCCAGGCCGAATGGGAGGACTGGAGCGGTAACCCGGTTTATTCCATAATTGAGAATGGGGTGGAGTGGTGGCCCTTCTTGGATGTATCCTTGACGTCCGGCAATGATTACCCTGATATTTACGATTGGGAGATTTTCAGCGGGGTCTCTTACGACCTGGCGGCCGTGCCACCCACCCTGGTGCTCCTGGGCTCCGGGCTCCTCGTCCTCCTGAGATGGCGGCCAACGATGGGGTGATCAACCGGAGATATTACCATCGGGGGCTGTTAATGCTGAGAAGGCGTGGCGTTACTCGGTTGGCGGGCCAACGGGTGGGAAGCCGGGTTAATCCGACGCGGTTGCTGCCACTTGGTCCCGGAACCGGGCCACCGCCCGGGGAATAAGCCGTCTCACCATGACCACCCGGTCCATGGGGTTCAGACGGGTGTAGGCCGGGTAATCCGGGTGGTCCGCAGCCAGGACCGGGGCCTCCTGGCCAAACCTGGCCCCCAGGCGCCAGGCCCGCCGCACCAGGTCGATGATGGGGACCTCCGCCTCCGGTACCGCCTCCACCCACTCCAGGCGGCGCATGACTTCGAAGCGCACCCGATCCACCAACGCAAAAGCCGTGTCCATAATCTTCATCTTGGTGTCATTATCCAGGTCGTCCAGGCGGAAACGCACCGACCCCCCCAGCCCCTGGGCCCCCATGACCAGGTCAAAGAAGACAAAAAGATTTTCTTCCCCCGGGGTAGCCAGATACAGGATGGTGGACGGACTTAAATCCTGCAACCGGGTCTCGGGCCCAAACTGCTCCTGAAAGCGGGCCAGCCAGGAGCGAAACCCCTGGTCCGCGGCGATCTTGGACCGGAAGCCTTCCAGATCGATAATCTCAGCCACTGCCGTCCTCTTTAGGTCCATTCCCCTGAAACATGTTCATCATCCGGATGCCACCATACAGATATTGAATCCCGGAAATGGTGGTCAGGATACCGGTCGCCCAGAAAAATCCTAACAGGACCAGGGAGGAAATGGGCCAGATCTTGCTTAACAGCACGAAACCCACCGTAGTCACTTGCAGGGTGGTGGTCCATTTGCCCGCCAGGGAGGGCCTGACCACTAGGGGAATATCTGCCAGGCGAAAAATCACCACGCCCAGGGCCAAGGCCACATCCCGGCTGAGAACCACTACGGTCAGCCAGGAAGGAATCTGCCGGTAGATGCTTAAGGTAACGAAACTGGCGGCCATGAGGATTTTGTCCGCCAGGGGGTCGAGGTAGCTCCCCAGGCGAGACTTCTGCTGCCAGGTCCGGGCGATGAGACCGTCCGCCATATCGCTCACCCCGGCTAAGAGAAACACTATCAAAGCCTTGCGATAGTTCCCCTGGATCAAAAAGATGATGAACAGGGGCGTCAGGAGGATGCGGAACAGGGTGATAAGATTGGGAATAGTGAGGTTGGCTTGCGAAAGGGGGCGAGAAGGCATGGGGCCGGACATGATTCCTGTCTAGAAATATTTCCTGTTAAAACCTTAACACACCCACCCCGGATAACACAATGCCTTAACAGGAGCAGACATGATTTTCCCGGTGCCAGGCTGACTTACGCCCGGACACGCACCGGCTTGCCGACCCTCAGAGAATTCCACGCCGTCTTGACAGCATTGCTTCCCTTCCTTTATCCTGACCTGAATGCCATGGCAGAGGAATACCCCGACAAACCCTGAAAGCGGCGGGCAGTCAGGCCCGGGGCCGGGAGACTCCTTCAGATTTGCCAACTTTATTCACTACTACAAACACTTGAGGAAAAGCTATGCGGGCGGTGGTGCAACGGGTCAAGGAGGCCTGGGTCCGGGTGGAGGGGGAGGAGGTGGCCAGGATTGGGGTGGGGCTGCTGATCCTGGTGGGAGTGGCGCAAGCGGACGGCCCCGAAGATGTGGCCTCCCTGGCCCAGAAACTGGCACACCTGCGGATCTTTGCCGGGGACGGTCGCCTGATGCATCTTTCCGCCCTGGACCTCGATGGCGAGCTCCTCCTGGTGTCCCAGTTCACCATCCTGGGGGACTGCCGCAAAGGCCGACGGCCTTCCTTTGACCAGGCAGCCTCCCCGGAGTTGGCGGAGAAGCTTTACGAGGCCCTGGTCCAGGCCCTGGCTGGCTATGGCCTGACGGTGGCCACCGGCCGTTTTCGCCAGATGATGGACGTGGGCCTCATCAATGACGGACCGGTCACCCTGCTCCTGGATAGCCAAAAGGTGTTTTAGGTGACTCCGATGATTGACAAATTACCTCTAAAAATTTATCATTTTCAAAAACTTATCCATATAATGGGTGATTATCCCGGCAGAGGACTTCACCGGCGGGCGGCCCGGGGCCGCGGGAGGCTTGATGAAACTCATCGACCTGAAGGAAGTAAACCAATTCACTCCTGACAAGCCTTATCGGGAACTTTTGTATGATTCCTCCAATCTGCGGGTGCTGGCTTTCAACTTCGAGCCCGGGCAGGAATTACCGGTCCATTCCCATCCCGCCGATGCGGATGTCACCCTGATGATCCTGGAAGGCGAAGGGGAGTTTACCGGCTCCCATGAAATGCCGGCCAGGGCCGGGCTGCTCCAAATCATGCCGGTGGGGGATCCCCATGGCCTGAGGGCCCACACCCGTATGCGCCTTCTGGTGTTGATCGCTCCCACCCTGTAGCCCGATTCCAGCAATGACATGCAACCTGGCATGGTCCCGGCCAGGTTTCGCTTAAAGAGGTGGGCTGCCCGGGATCGATGGGCGCCACCCGGCCGACGGGGGCGCCGGCTTCGCCGGCCGGTGTAAGGCGGAATCTTAAGGCTGGCCAGGGGGATTGTCCCGAAAAACACGGGGAAGCCGGCAATGGCTGCCGCTTCCCCTGAAGTTTCCAAAAACGCGTAAAACAGGTTCCTATCCTAAGCCTGCCACCTTGTCATCACCTTTCGGTTTTTTCTTGATGCGTTTTTTGCGGATCGGTTTATACTTGCGCACCGGTACCGGTTTGACGATCTCGGCGATGAAATCGTATTTCCTGCACATGAAGGCATAGTTTTTGGGATGGGCGTTGATCTTCAGACAATAAAACGGCTTGCCGTTGTGAAACGCGGTCAGGTCGAAGGCCTTTGTCCAGGCAGTGTACTCTACCCAGCCATAAGGCGGAATCACCAGGGTGGCGTCGCTGTTTTTGGAAGGGACCGACACCTCGTATTTGGTCTTGTTCTTGATAACGCCCGTATAGGCTCGAGCTTTCTTGTTAGGCAGGCCGGGGACCGGCAGATCTTCCAACTCGGGCAGGGCCAGGGGATCAACCTGTTTGAGGGTATCGATGGCGGCCACGAAGTTGGAGGAATCGCCCTTTCCGCCGGAGGTGTCGTCCAAGTAAGAGAATTTCTGCAACTTGCCGTTTTCATATTGGATCTCTTCAACATGACGGTCCGGGGGCCCGTAGGCACACCCGGCCCCGACCAACAACGCTACGGCTGTCACTACCGCCAGGATTCTCTTATTCATGGTCCCCCCTATTGAATGGGTTGGTGTCCAAAGGAGGAGGGCAGACTCGACTGAGGTTTGGTTGAGCTGTAGCCGGGCTGGACGTATTCGTATTCCCTCGTGCCGTCGCATTCATCAACCTTGATGCTTTTCAGTTTCTTGGTCAGATCCACCATGACGACGGACCTGGCAAAATAACGGGGGTCGCCCTGGGATTGGCTGGAATCCACCATGAGACCGAAGGCGCCGGCCCCCACTCCGACTCCCCCGCCGCCGCCGCCACCGCCGAAGAGCGCCATCTTACACAGGGAGCCGGACCGGCTGTCGTGGTAACTGCCCGTGGCGCCGAAATGATCTACATTAATGTCCTCCGCATGGTTGAAGTTAGTGGCACAGGCGGGTACCACTAATAGCAATCCCACGATCAAGGCGATTATTCTCATCTTGCCCACCCCTTTCCCTGAAATGGATTTACTTACCCGCTCTCAATCCCAGCTTTGCCCATGGCTCGGTCATGCATCGGGCGTGCACTGCCGGAGCGTGCCGGACAAGCATAAGGCGTTGCTTAACCAAGTAATGTTATACTACTGCGTCCTATGTTACCGTGTAAGGGCTTTCTCGCAACTTGTCAAGAGATTTCTCAGGAATTTCCCGTTCTGCCTCCCCACGGCGCACTTGCCCCTCCTGTGGTACAACAGATTATTCTCTTGAACAGAGCCCCAAGTAAATCAGGCTATCCCTGATTTTTCCCTTCTAAATTACTTAAATTGGGCTCGCAGGGCGCATCACCCAAGCTATGGAAAAATTTCAATTCCTCATCATCCCGACTGCAGGAAAGGGCTGACGCGCATGAAATAATGCTCCGGATTCTTTAGGGCGCTCAGAATGACCACTGAGGAACCCCGCACGTTTTACCGGCCTGACGGAACCGGCTATATCCGGCGACGGAATAATTTACAGAAGAAAAGTGGCAGGATGGCTAAAGGCGACAGCCGTCAATTAATCCTGGTCCGGCAGTTGCACCGCCTCACCGGTGAGGGCCGCCACTTCCGTCAGCAAAGCCTGGAGAAGCTCGGACTCCGGCACCTGGCGCACCGCCTCGCCTTTTTTGAACAGGAGTCCCACCCCGGCGCCCCCGGCGATCCCCACATCGGCCTCCCGGGCCTCCCCGGGGCCGTTGACCACGCAGCCCATGATCGCTACCTTAATAGGCGCGGTCACGGCCAGCAAGCGCCGTTCGGCCTCCTCGGCCAGAGCAAACAGGTCGATGCGGCAGCGGCCGCAGGTGGGGCAGGAGATGAGCTCCACCCCCCGTTCCCGGAGGTGCAGGGCCCGGAGAATCTCATAAGCCACCCGGATTTCTTCCACCGGGTCCCGGGTGAGCGATACCCGCAGGGTGTCGCCGATGCCTTTGGCCAACAGCATGCCGATGCCCAGGGTGGATTTCACCGTGCCGGCAATAAGGCCGCCGGCTTCGGTCACCCCCAGGTGCAGGGGATAATCCGTCTGGCGAGACAGTTCCTCGTAGGCCGCCACGGTGGTCAAGACATCGGACGATTTCAGGGAAATTTTAAAATCCATGAACCCCCAGTCTTCGAACTGCCGAACCCAGCGCAGGGCGCTGGCGACCAGGGCCGCGGCCGTGGGCGCGCCGTAGTGGGCCAGGAGATCCGCCTCCAATGAGCCGGCGTTCACCCCCAGGCGCAGAGGCACGCCCCGCTCCCGGCAGGCCTCCACCACGATGCGGGTCTTTTCCGCGCCCCCCAGGTTGCCGGGATTGATGCGGATGGCGTCGGCCCCCGCCTCCAACGACATCAGGGCCAGGCGGTAATTGAAATGGATGTCGGCGATGAGGGGCAAGGAACTCTCGCGCTTGATCGAGCCAAAGGCGGCGGCCGCCTCCTTATCAGGCACGGCCAGGCGGGCCACCTCGCAGCCGGCGGCCGCCAGGCGCTGAATCTGGGCCAGAGTCGGCCCCACTTCCCGGGTGTCGGTATTGGTCATGCTTTGGACCACCACCGGGGCGCCGCCGCCGATCTGGACCGGACCGATAAAGATGGCGCGGGTGGGTTTGCGTTTGCTGGTCGTAATAGATGCGGTTTGATCCATAAGTTATCCAGATTTTAGCGGAATCGGCGCCATCATGCAAGTTGCCGCAAAAAATACCCACCACCGCCTGACTGTTTTTACTGCTCACTGCCCTGAAAAGTTTTTCCGTAGCGACTGTCTTTTCTGTCAAGCTGCAAGAGGCAGCTGTGGGTTCCAATAAGTGCGATTTTTAAGCATGGCATTAAGGATCACCAGGAGCTTGCGCATACAGGCGGTGAGGGCCACCTTGGCCG
>JBAVUP010000067.1:0-11725 GCA_049696835.1 Desulfobaccales bacterium | reverse complement strand
CTCCAGGATATTCAGGATGAATTCAACTACCTGCCCAAAGACGAATTGAAGATCGTGGCCGGCCGGTTGCAGGTTCCCCTGACCCGGGTCTACAGCGTGGCCACCTTTTTCAAGATGTTTTCCCTGGAGCCCAAGGGCAAGCATCAGATCCGGGTCTGTTTGGGGACGGCCTGCCACTTGCGGGGCGGACAACGCCTGGTGGAAACGGTATCACGTCGCCTGAACGTGGAGCCGGGCCGGGCCACCGAGGATATGCAATTCTCCCTGGAGACCGTGGGCTGCCTGGGTTCCTGCGCCCAAGCCCCCTTGATGATGATCGACGACAAGTACTTCGGGCGCATGGCCGTGGATAAGGTCCCCAAGATCCTGAAACCTTATAGACAATAAGAGCTGAGACAAGGATATGCCTAAGTTTGCATCTATGGACCACCTGGAGAAATACCGGGGCCAACTTCTCAGCAGCCGGAACCCGCAGGCGCCCCAGGTTTTGGTGTGTGGCGGCCCTGGCTGTCTGCCCATGGGGAGCGAAGAAGTCGCGGCCGCTTTCCAGGCGGAGCTGAAGGCGAAAGGACTGGCCGGGAAAGTCGTCCTCAAGGAGAGCGGCTGCCAGGGAATGTGCGCCAAGGCCGTCAAGGTGATGTTCCGCCCCCAGGAGATCACCTACCAGCAAGTGACCCCGGAGGATGTCCCGGAAATCGTCGAAGAGACCTTGGTCAAAGGCAAGATTCTGGACCGGTTTTGCTACCAGGATCCCGCCGACGGGGCCATCAAAGCCCATAAGTCCAAGGTGCCCTTCTACAAAGGTCAGCAACTGCTGGTGCTGGGCAAAATGGATGTCATCGACCCCTCGAGCCTGGACGACTACCTGGCGGCGGGCGGCTATCAGGCCCTCCAGAAAGTCTTTGCCGGGATGAGTCCCGAGGCCGTCATCGACGCGGTGGAAGGCTCAGGGCTGCGGGGCCGCGGGGGCGGCGGCTTCCCCACCGGGCGCAAATGGCGTTTTTGCCGGCAGGTGCCCGGTGACGTGAAATATATTATCTGCAACGGCGATGAAGGCGACCCCGGGGCCTTCATGGACCGGGCGGTCATGGAAGGCGACCCCCACGCCGTGCTGGAAGGGATAATCATCGGCGGCTACGCCATCGGCGCGGGCCAAGGCTTTATCTATGTCCGCCATGAATATCCCCTGGCGGTCAAGCGCCTGACCCTGGCCATCAATCAGGCCCGGGACGCCGGCCTCCTGGGTGTCAATATCCTGGGGTCCGGGTGCAATTTTGACGTGAAGATCAGCAAGGGCGCCGGCGCCTTTGTGTGCGGCGAAGAAACCGCGCTCATCGCCTCCGTGGAAGGCAATATCGGCGAACCCCACCCCCGGCCGCCCTATCCGGCGGTCGCCGGCCTGTGGGGCAAGCCCACGGTGATCAACAACGTGGAAACCTGGGCCAACGTCCCGGCGATCATCAGCCGGGGGCCGGCATGGTTTGCCGCCATCGGCACCGAGAACAGCAAGGGCACCAAGGTCTTCTCCCTGGTGGGCGCGGTGAACAACACCGGCCTGGTGGAAGTGCCCATGGGAACCACCCTGCGCCAGATGGTCTTCGAACTGGGCGGGGGCATCCGCGGCGATGGGGAATTTAAAGCGGTCCAGACCGGCGGCCCCTCCGGCGGCTGCATCCCCAAACAATTCCTGGACCTGCCGGTGGATTACGACAGCCTGCAGTCCGTGGGCTCCATCATGGGCTCCGGCGGCATGATCGTCATGGATGAGTCCAGTTGCATGGTGGACGTGGCCCGCTACTTCATGTCTTTCCTCCATGATGAATCCTGCGGCAAATGCACCCCCTGCCGGGAAGGCACCAAGCACCTGCTGGAGATCCTCACCGACATTACCAAGGGGAACGGCAAGGAGGAGCACCTGCCCTTGATGGAGGAGTTGTGCGCCACCATGGCTGCCGCCTCGCTCTGCGGCCTGGGCCAAAGTGCGGCCAATCCGGTGCTCAGCACCATGAAGTACTTCCGGGAGGAATACGAGGCCCATATCCTTCATAAGAAATGTCCGGCGTTGGTCTGCCGCCCCTTGTTGAAATACACTGTCGACCCCGAGACCTGCACCGGCTGTCTGGCCTGTGTCCGGGAGTGCCCGGCGGACGCCATCCACGGGGAAGCCGCCGAACCGCAGGTGATCGATCAGGAACTCTGCGTCAAATGCGGCATGTGCCATGCAATCTGCAAATTCGACGCGGTTAAGGTAGAGTCATGAAAAACGATTCAGTCAGTCTGACCATTGACGGCATGCCGGTGGCGGCGCCGGCGGGGCAAACGCTTCTGTTGGCGGCTAAGGCCCACGGCATCGACATTCCCACCCTGTGCTCCCACCCGGAGCTCAAACCCGAGGGTCACTGCCGCCTGTGTGTGGTGGAAATCGGCGCCGCGCCCCGCACCCGCCTGGTGAATTCCTGCACCTACCCGGTGGAGCCCGGCCTGGTGGTCCAAACCGCCTCGGAAAAGGTCCTGGCCTCCCGGCGCATGGTGCTGGAACTTCTCATGGCTCAGGCCCCGGCGGCGGAGATCATCAAAGAGATGGCCGCCGAGATGGGCGTCACCGCAACCCGGTTTACCAAAGGAGACCCGGCGGCCCGCTGCATCCTGTGCGGCCAATGCGTCCGCACCTGCCGGGAGGTGGTGGGGGTGAGCGCCATTTCCATGGCCTTCCGCACGCCGAAAAAGCGGGTGGCCACGCCCTTTGCGGAGGAATCCGAGGCCTGCATCGGCTGCGGCTCCTGCGTGTTCATCTGCCCCACCAACACCATCGCCTACACCGAGAAAGACGGCGTTCGCACCGTCTGGGGCCAGAAATTCGAACTCCAGCCGTGCCTCAAATGCGGCAACTACATCGCCCCCAAGGCCCAACTGGAACACTGGGCCAAACTCACCGGCGACCCGGTGGAGAGCTTTTTCATCTGTAGGGATTGCCGGTAGGCTAAGGGAACCATTGGTTTAAAGCAGCGTAGGGGCGGCTCTCGAGCCGCCCTTATATTTTAACGATTGGCAAGTCAATGGTGGGGGGGGCCTCCGTGCCCGCACTGCGCTTTTAGTGATTATAAATTCAGATAATCTTCACGTGTATAACCATCAAATCGTGATTAAATCTAATCTGAAATTGAGGACGAAATTTAAAGAGCGGCATGATGCGAATTGCAGCTATGGGCACTTTATCGCAAATCGATTATTTTGGCTGGGACCGCATAGATATAGCAGTAACTTGCATTTCTTCAACGGCACCCACCCACCCCCCGAGTGAATCCCCAGTGCCCCGATGTTAATCGGGGCTTACCCGCGGCTCGTTTGTCTTTGTAAATCTCCAATGTATTTGAAAAACTAAAAACCTATGGTAGGGTAGACGGAGTAATAATGGTTCCTATGCAGCCATTTGGAATGGAAGGCGATAGGCTGCTACATAATCTTGGTTTCCTCCCAAAATCCGCAATAATGAAGGTTTGACTTATGGGAATCTATGAGATATTTAAGAAAATTTTTAAGAGGAGAAGTGACGACCTATCGATATTTGATAGTAAATACTGTATCAATTGTTCAATTTTAATTAAAAAGAATGATAAAATTTGTAAACAGTGTGGGCATGATCAGAGTATGCCGATTGTCAAGAAAAAGACCGATATTTTATCTATGGTTGATGCGATTTTTGTAACATATTATAATAAACAACTTATGTCAAAAATCGTTAATTTACACGACGAATTATTAAATGAATTTGAAATAAGTGATGATGATCAGAATGGTATCGAAATTAAAAATGAATTAATTATTATGGACATAGTTATTAAGTATATTATAACATTAGAACATTATAAAAATTATTATAAATATAATGAGTTAAAGGATAAATTAGATCGTAAAATAAAACAATTATTAGCTGATCTGTGGGGCCAGGATAATTTGAATGATTTATATCAATTCTTAATGAAAAGATGCTACCAATATCAGAAAGCCTTTAGTAAAGAAGACCCCATCAAGACTATTGCTAAGATGGTTCAACTTATAATTGAAAAAATAGCTTTTTTCGATAGCGAGCAAGTATATGACAAAGCAACTAATAATGATAATCTTTATATTGCAGCCGATATGCTTGCTATGCCAGTAATTACTCATTTTATGCCATGCCACATTCTGGTGGGTAATTCAATAATCACATACAGAACTTTCTTAAACAAGTGGGAACTCGAATGATTTAGGCCAATACTCTCATTTTCAGTCGGGCCTGATTGGCCTCGAACCGTCGCAGTCGTATTGGGCATTACGACTACGGGTTATAGGGCTTGGAAACCGGTGTTCCCGAATCTTATCCGGATCAATCTAATTAAGGTTAGCTGGCAAAATAAATACATCCCTAAATGAATTCGACAAGCGAAAAAGATTACATATCCAATGTCTATAAGTATATGAACAAGACATTACTTGTTATGCTTGACCGCAGTATGTGGTTTTCTCCATCATATGAAGCTCTTATTTCTGATAATATGAAATCACTTGTTTTGCGACACCCACATTTGAATGGTCAACAAAATAAGATTAGGGAGCCTTTGACTTTTGCATTTAGTTATGCTCAAAGAGTCTTTCTTTGTACGGCAATCGAGCAACAATTACTTCAACATTATATCAATTCCTTAGCCTTATATAATCAATTTGTAAATGATAATATGAGAAGTTTTTTGGTTCTAAAACAATGGATTGAAGAACGCAGAAACTTACCATCTTGGGACGAATGGATTCAATTTACCGCAGACAAAAAACTAAAATCTTTGAAAGAATTATCCTTTTCGAGTTTATCAAAAGCTCAAGATTTTTTTCGAGAGATATATTCAGAAGATTGCTTTAAATCCGCCTTAACCGATAGGGGATACAAAGCCTTTTTGTCAGCCTATCAAAATTTCCAAGAAGTAAGAAATGGTATTCTTCACCGAGGAGGTGAATATAAAAATGGAAAGCGAATTGAAGCAACTGAAGTCGAAATAAGAGAAACATTTAATACAGCTAAAAAAGTTCGTGACCAGATATTGTCGTTTTCAGAATGGTGTCTTGCTTGGTGGTTAAATAAAGCAACGAAGCCTTTTGCCAGCTAACCAATCACTCAACCTGACAGCCAACCGCACACGCTTGCTTCAACTTTTTATCCCTTCAAGAATTAGGAGGCAACCTCCCATGAACCCCAAGTATTTTTTAGGTTCGAAGATTTCCTACCAACAATAGCGAAGATCTTGCCAAACTAGAATTTTTAAAGGACTGTCACTCAATTATAGATATGATCTGGGTAACGAAATGTGGTGTGGTAGGGGCATGCCCTCAAGGATAGTTTTATATCCTTTCAGAATATCCCCTTTAATTTCTTTTACTCGCATTTGGAGGTGCCTTCTCCATAAGCAGTAAATCTTTGCCAATCGCGGCTTTTGTTCTGGAAGTCCATCTCGCTTCAGATAATATTTAGTCGGAACCACGAGCGACTCCAGGCGGATTTGTGCCGAAACCTCCTTTTCAGGTGGAACATTCCCTGGAAAGATTGAATCGGGCTCGTGCCCTTAGGATAACTAATTAATATCCTTATTTAATAAACTTGTTACCATCCGCCGTTTGAACGTTCCGTCAGCGGCAAGCAGGCGGCACCAAGCGGCATAACTGGGAGACCTGGCCGAAACGCGGGCGCGCCCCGGCGGCCCCGTTGCGCCGGCAGAACCGCAAATTTCAAGGTGACCGGAATGATTTGGCTTTGGAAGGGTAGATTTTCGTAATTTTTGTCTACCTCAAGGCAGGGCGCAAGAGGGCTAAGTGCAGATGCAGCAAGGCTTTTTCCTGATTACATTTTTTGAAACACTGAACTATTTGAATTAATTTGGCTTTTTAGATCATCAGGCCGGACAGCCGCGGATTTCTGACCCATAATTTACCGTTTGATAAAATTTTGGCCGTGTATAGCCACCGCGGCTTGATCTATCCCTCGCCGAACCTCCGCTTGGCCATCGCCGCCGCCATCTTGATGGCGGCCTTGAGGCTGTCGGGCGAGGCTTTGCCCGTCCCCGCCAGGTTATAGGCGGTGCCGTGGTCCACGCTGGTGCGGATTATGGGCAGGCCCAGGGTGACGTTCACCCCGTCCATGAAGTGCAGGAGTTTGAGCGGAATAAGCCCCTGGTCGTGGTACATGCAGATGATGGCGGCGAACTCCCCCTGCTGGTGGCGCCAGAACAGGGTATCGGCGGGGAAGGGGCCCTCCACGGCCAGGCCCGCGGCCTGGGCTTCTTTGACTGCGGGGATGATGATTTGTTCTTCTTCGTGGCCGAACATGCCACCTTCGCCGGCGTGGGGATTGAGGGCCGCCACCCCCAGGGGCACGCCGGCCAGCCCAAAGTCCCGGTCCAGGGCCCGGGAGGTCAGGTGAAAGAGCCGCACCAGGCCCTCCTGGGTGATCCTACGGGGCACCTCGGATAAGGCGCAGTGGATGGTGGCCAGGACCACTCGGAACTCGCCGCCGGCCAGCATCATGGCCACCTCGGGAGTCCCCGTCTTATCCGCCAACAGCTCGGTATGGCCCGGGTAGGCATACCCCGAGAGATTCATGGAGAGCTTGCTGATGGGCCCGGTAACCAGGCCGGATACTTTTTGCAGCAGGGCCAGATCAATGGCGGCCAGGATATAGGAAACCATGGCCGCGCCGGAAGCCGGGGTGGGGCGGCCGTAATCCAGGTCGTGGGGGCCCAGTTGGGACCGGGCCATGAGGTCCAGGGTCCCCGACTGGTAGCGCCCTGCCCCCGGGCGATCCGCCAGTTGGATTTTCAGGGCCGGGTCCAGGGCCAGACGGGCCCGCTCCAGGACGCTCAGATCACCGACGACCAGGGGCCGGCACACCTGGTAAATCCGGGCGTCCGTCAGGGCCTTGACGATGATCTCGGGCCCCACGCCGACGGGGTCGCCCATGGTGAGGGCCAAAATGGGTCTTGCGGGCGGATTTGTCATGGCGTTATCAACGTCCCGGTGCAGCAAGGCGCCGGACCTCGATGTGGACCTGGCCCTCTTGGAGGGTCACCTTGAGGTAATGATAGAAAAAGTGGGCGGGATCGCTCCCGTATAAGGGGGCTCCGCCCCCGGCGCTGATGGTATAAGGCACGCCGTCCCAGTTCCCGGAAAAATAGCTGTGGATATGGCCGGCAAAAATATGGGTCACGTGGTATTGGCGAAAGAGGGCCAGGAACTTGCGGGCCGTTTCCTCCGATAAGCAGTGATGATGTTCACCCCCCCGGGGGTCAAAG
This sequence comes from Desulfobaccales bacterium, assembly GCA_049696835.1. Classification (GTDB taxonomy): domain Bacteria; phylum Desulfobacterota; class Desulfobaccia; order Desulfobaccales; family 0-14-0-80-60-11; genus 0-14-0-80-60-11. Next base: position 4,412 of record JBAVUP010000067.1, on the reverse strand, counting down.
AGGGGAGTATGGAGAAATACCAGGCGGGTTTGATAAGCCTGGGATTTTTTCAGGTTCGCCTCCAGCCAGCGCCACTGCCGTGGGCCGATCCCCTGGGGGGCGACGTCATTGACCACGATAAAATAGTTATCCTTGAAGTGAAACGCATAGTAATCGGGACCAAAAATCCGGCGATACAGCGTGGAGTTGCGCTGTTGATCAAGATCATGATTGCCGATCGCCGTCAGGAGGGGCAGGCGCAGATGTTGGCGGACCTGCGTCAGGAACTGGCCGAAGGTCTCCCGACTGCCGCTTTCGACCAGGTCCCCCACGTCAATGGCAAAGGCCAGGCCCGGCTCCTGGTCCATGTGCTGAAGAACCTGGGTAAAAACCTCGGGGTTGCTGCGGTTGTCACCCAGGACCGCGAAGGTCAGGGAGGGCCCGGGGGGAACCTTGATCCGTTTCAGGGTGCGCAGGTTCCAATCCCGGGCTGGCCAAGGCCCGCTATCCGCGGCGAGGCCGGCGGCCACCCAGACCAGGATACAGCAAAGAATGACACCGAACTTATAGGCGGTCAGTCTTTTCAATGGCCTCATAAACCATCTCCTTAGACCTACTTTAGGATTCGATGCCCCAACCTGCCTGAACTTTGAGCCTCGGTTACAACTTTTTGCATGCAATCGCCCGCCCAAGTGTGCCACAATATCGATTACCTGAAAATATGACGGCAAATGGAGTCCGTGTCAATGACAGAACAGGGGAAAGGCCGGTTGGCGGAAACCAAGCTGGGATTTGTCGGCGTCGGCAACATGGGCGGGGCCATTATCAAGGGGCTGCTGGCGGCGGGCCGCGTGGCCCGGGAGAACCTGGTCTATTATGACCCGGACCCGGCCCGGCAGGCCCAGATGGATGAACTGGGAGTGGAGGCCGCCCTGGATAACGCCGAGGTGATGCACGCCCCGGTGGTGGTCCTGGCAGTCAAACCCCAGGTGCTGCCCGGCATCCTGGCCGGTGTCAAGGAATTTGCCCGGCCCTGGCATCTCATCATTTCCATCGCCGCCGGGGTGCCCCTGGCAACGCTGGAGGCGGCCTTTCCTGAATCCCGGGTGATCCGGGTCATGCCCAATACTCCCACCCTGGTGGGGGCCGGAATGGCCGCCCTGGCCCCGGGCACCGGCATTACCCCGGATGACCTGGCCCTGGCCCTGGAACTGTTCCTGGCCGTGGGCCAGGCCGTGGTGGTGGAAGAACGGCTGATGGACGCGGTTACCGGCCTGAGCGGCAGCGGCCCGGCCTTTGTGGCCGTGTTCATCGAGGCCCTGACGGACGGCGGGGTGAAAATGGGACTGCCGCGCCCCCTGGCCCACGCCATGGCAGTGCAGACCGTGCTGGGCTCAGCCAAACTCTGCCAGGAGGAAGAACTGCACCCCGCCCACCTGAAAGACCTGGTGACCTCCCCGGGAGGGACCACCATCGCCGGCCTCCATGCCCTGGAGTCCGGAGCCTTCCGGAGCGTGGTCATGGACGCCGTGACGGCTGCCACAGAGAGGTCGAAAGAATTGGGGAAAGGAAAATAAAGATTTTTGGGGAGGGGAGCCAGGGGCTTTTTCGTAAATGGCCCCTGCCCCCTCCCCCAAAATCCTACCTCCAGGTCTTCACCAGGCGCAGGTGGATATCGACGGCGGGGGCGCTATGGGTGAGGGCGCCCATGGAGATGAAGTTGACGCCGGTGGCCGCCACCTGAGGCAGGCGCTCCCGGGTCATGGCGCCGGAGGCTTCAAGGCTGGCCCGGCCCCGGGTCAGTTCCACGGCTTGCTTCAGGGTGGCGTCGTCCATGTTGTCCAGCAGGATGAGGTCGGCGCCCGCGTTCAGGGCCTCTTCCAGGCCGGCCAGATCGGTGACTTCCACTTCGATTTTCAATAAGTGGGGCGCCCCTTCCCGGGCCCGGCGTACCGCGGTAGTAATGGAGCCCACCGCGGTGAGATGATTGTTCTTGATGAGCACCCCGTCATAGAGGCCGAAGCGGTGATTGCGGCCGCCGCCCAGGCGCACCGCGTATTTCTCCAGGACCCGCCAGCCCGGGGTGGTTTTCCGGGTGTCCACCAGGGCTGCGGTGGAGCCGGAGATTTGGGCCGCCATCTGGCGGGTGAAGGTGGCGATGCCGGAGAGGTGCTGGAGGAAATTGAGGGCCACCCGTTCGCCGGTGAGGATGGAGGCCACGGGGCCGGTGAGCCGGGCCAGGACCTGGCCGCCGGCCACCTCCTGGCCGTCGGCCACCTGGGGATCAAAGGTCAGGGCCGGGTCCAGCCGGGCAAAGACCCGGGCGGCCACCGGCAGCCCGGCCACCACCAGGGGCTCCTTGGCCCGGATCTGGGCTTCCCCCATTAACTCCGGGGGCACCAGGGCCCGGGTGGTGACGTCTCCCGGCCCCAGGTCCTCTTCCAGGGCCAGGTCGATGAGGCGGTCGATTACGGGAGCAATCAAGAACTTACCCATTTCCATTCACCACCAGGACGCCAAGATTACCAAGATACCACAAAATTAGCAATGCTCCCTGGTATTTGCCAGGGCATAATGCATTTTTGGGCGCTCTTGGTGTCTTGATGGTGACTATTTTCAGTCATAATCCTCATAAAACGACATGACCCAGGGAGCGTCCGGGTCGGGTTGGGAGCCGGCGTCCATCGGGTCGTTGTTACAGAAGCAGGCGGCCGTGCACTCCTCGTGGTCATCATCCCAGAAATTGCAGCGCTCCCGGACGCAATAGCCCAGGCCGGGGAGGGGGCAGATGGGGGAGGTGTCACCGCTCATGTTCTTTTCCTCCTAGGGTTCAGTAGTCGAGGCCCGGTTGTCAGTTGATCAATTCGGATGACAATATCAACCCACAAATTTTTATCTCTCAATGACGGTCTTGGCAAGTTACACGGCAGGAGGATGAGGAAAGGGAAATGGCGGGATGCCTCACGATCAGGGTCAGCGTTCGCCGTAGGAAGATAACGGTGGGCAGGTCGCCACCTCGGCCACCTGCCCACTCCTTGGCGTTAGGGGCGCAAATCTTATGCCCGAAATAAGAAAAACATTGTTAAGCAGGTTACACCGATCAACCCATAGAGAACGATCCTCAAAGCCATGTTATCCCCCCCCCTCAGTTCATGAATTCACTCCGTTTTCGTTGGCAGATCTCCCCAGACTACCAACTACAAAACAGGGACTCATTATTAAATAAACTTTTGTTCTAGTCAAGGCTTTTTTGGGTGATTTTTAAGTTGTTCAAAAAACATTTGCAGGGAACCAACCATTCAGTGATAAGCGCTCGAGTTAACCCGGACCAAAGGAGCACATTACTCTTTTGTCCGGCATTGCGCCGGGGAAAGCCAAGCAGAAGATTGATAGTATGCAAAGGAAAGGATCTGAGATGCCCCCACAAGGGAGAAGGGGTGAAAGGAGGGAACTATTATAAGGGTGGGCCTGCCCACCCTCCTTTATTCACCGGCGAGACAGTGCTACTTAATTTGATACTTTAAGATGCTTCGGTGCGGTGAAGTCGGCCCACAGGTCCCGCCTTCCCTTCTCTCCTTAGGCGGGTTGGGTGGGGGTGTGGGGGGAGGGCAGGGATCACAGGCGAGACGCCGGTGCTACCGGTGGGTGGTCAGAGGCGCCGGCGGGGTTACCCCGATTTGGCTTTTATCAAATCCTTAAGGCTTTCGTCTTATTCGATTCTATCTTTTTTCGCAATGTTATGTCGGGCGCAAAGGATTTGAATATTTTCAGCTACAAGAGAAGAACCACCCTTGGAGTAAGGGATAATATGGTCAAAATGCAAATTGTCTTTACTCCCGCATTTAACGCATTTTCCTTTATCCCGCTTCCATACCTCTAATTTAATAGATGTTGGAATTAAGCGGTTATGTTCAATTACTTTTAAATGATTTATATCAGACACTGTAAATTCGTCCATTATTTCAAGTTTAAATTTGAATACGTTTCGATCATTACATATCTCTTGCCAAGCATCTAAGAGTCTAAATAGGCCGTTATAAACCCAGATACCAGATCTTATCTTTTCGTAAACTTTAACTGTCTCTGCTTTTTGTTTTCCTTCCTTATATATGCGGGCAGCCTTAAAGAACAATCCATTTTGAGTTAAACTACCACCAGGATTTCTTTCAGGTTGATCCACCATTTTAGGTTTTGGGCCATCTTTAAAAGAAGGGATATCATGTCCTTCATATATTAAAACATTCCCATTTTCTTCTATTCGATCAGCATAAGGTGCCCCTTGTCTTAAACTCATTAAAATCACACTTAAGTTGCCTCTTAAACGAAAATTCATGCCTCTTTGGAGATTTACACTTTCCTCCCGGCACATATCCAAGTAAGAAATTACATCACCTGGTTTAAACATAATGAAAACTATCCATGAAGATCAGGGC
>JBAVUP010000066.1:0-3024 GCA_049696835.1 Desulfobaccales bacterium | reverse complement strand
AAGATGATTCTGGGGCCAGCGCGGTGGAATATGCTTTGCTGGTGGCCTTGATCGGGGTTGGTTTGGTCGGCTCCATGACCAACTTGAAGGATGCGATTTCCAACGCCTTCAATGCGGCTGCAACCGCGATGAACGCCGCCAGGTAAGGTGCTGCATAAACTGTCTCATCTTGACGGTGTTGAACCTCAGTGCCCCCGCGATAAATCGAGAGGGTCCGGCGGGTGAAGCCGCCGGCCCCCTCACCCCCCTTGGTCTGATATTGGAATCATATATTCGATTTCTGCCGACAAGACGATAAGTGGCCAATTTGGCAAGTAACTGGCTACGCCTTGGAAATAAAAAAACCAGGGCCATGGCTGACCCTGCCTTGGGTTGTCACCAAAGGAAATGGCTGGTTAACCCTTCCTGAACCCCCGCCAGCCAGCCAATCCAAGGAGGCCGGAACCGAGTAGGAGTGCGGCGGGGGGAATCGGTACGGCCGAGGTTGTGAAGAAATGGAAACATTTGGTAAACGGAAAAACAGGCCGGACCGATGGGCCCTAAATTGCAAATATCCTACCTACCCTTATCCTCCTCTGAATGTCCCTTACGCTTCCCAATTATCCAGATATTCCCTAACAAGCCTCAGATAGAGCAAACTAATATTGCAAATTAATTAAAGCTACTTATTTTCTTAACTAAGAGGTCTCGGTGGCAATTTGGGCGTTCCGTGGGGGTATCTGGCTATAATTTTACCGATGAGCAAAGTTCACCGATGAAAGTGCCAACTCCTATAGCGGCAAGCCCTTGGATTTTCCCGAATTTCCTGCGGCCGTCCGGCAACCGGGAGATGAGGTTGCCAAAATTTCTCCAGAGGAAGTTATGGCCACGCCTTTAAAGGTCTTGATCGTCGAGGATTCGCAAGACTATGCCGTGTTGATGAGCCAGGAACTTAAAGACGCCGGCTTCGAGGTGGATTTTCGCAGGGTGGATACCGAAATGGAAATGATCAACGCCCTGAAATCCGAGACCTGGGATTTGGTGATTTCCGAATACGGCATGCCTGGTTTTAGTGGTTTGGACGCCTTAAAAGTCCTCAAATGGCACGGGGTCGACCTACCTTTCATCCTGGTCTCCGGTAAGGTGGGCGAAGAAACGGTGGTGGATGCCATGAAGGCCGGGGCCGGCGACTATATCCTGAAGGATAATCTGGCCCGGTTAGTCCCGGCAGTGCGGCGGGAGCTGCAAGAAGCCAAGTCGCGGCAGGAGCAGAGCCTGGTGGAGAAAGCCCTGGAGGATAGCGAAGAAAAATACCAGTTAATCCTGGCTGAGGAGGAGCTTTCCCGGGCATTCTTCGCTCAGACCGAACAAGCCGTCATTGTTTGTGACGTAAATGGGATAATTATTAGGGCTTCCGAGGTGGCCAAGACCATCTGCGGGGGGAACCCGATCTTAAAATCCTTCGAGGACACCTTTCCCTTGTGCCTCGATGGCGGGGAGGTAGCCGGAGGTTTCAGCCTTGCCAGAGTGCTGGCCGGAGAAGTCTTCCGCGGCGTGGAATTTACCTATCCCAAACCAGGGGAGACCCGTAGTCTGCTCCTGAATGCCGGCCCTTTGATCAGGAAAGGAGCGGGTATCATAGGATGTATGGTGACGCTTACCGATATCAGCGAACGCAAACGGGCTGAAGAATCCCTACGCCGGAGTCAAGAGAACTATCGTCGCCTCAGCAAGACGGCCAATGAAGGGATCTGGATTCTGAATGCGGAGAACAATACCACCTATGCTAACCCGAAGATAGCCGAGATGTTGGGCTATACCCCGGAAGAGATGGTTGGAATGTCTTTTTTCCATTTCATGAAGGCGGAAGCTCGGATCCAAGCGGAGGTCAACCTAGCGCGGGTAAGGAAGGGAATGAGCCGGCAGTACGATGTCAAATTTGTCCGGAAAGACCACAACGATTTATGGGCTAGTTTATCCACCAGTCCCATCTTGGATGACGAAGGTCACTATGATGGAATGCTGGGCTTGGTGACTGACATCACGGCCCGCATTCGCGCCGAGGAGGTCAGCCGGGAACTCCTGGAGGAATTACGGCTGGCCAATGAAGAAATGAAGGAACAGAACGAGAAACTCGAGATTCAGAAAAGAGAATTTCTCAGGCTGATGCAGGCCCTGGAGATGAAGCAAACCTTCCTGGAAACCTTGTTAAGGCAGCTGCCCGCCGGGGTGGTTATTGTTGCAGCCCCCTCGGGAAAGCTGGTTATGGGAAACGATCAGGTTGAAAGCCTCTTTGGTCCTATTACCGCCAGGGACGTCAATATTGCTGATTATGATAGGCATCAGTTTTTTCATCGCGACGGGAAACCCTATTCGTCTGAAGAATGGCCGCTGTTGAGGTCCCTGGTGGCCGGAGAGTTGGTGAATAATGAAGAGATGCTTTTCTATAATCATGATAATAAAAAGATACTCGCGGTAAATTCCGCGCCCATTCGCAACCGGGACGGAGCCATTGTTGCAGCCGTGGCTGTCTTTAGTGAGATTTCACCGGCCTCAGAACCTGGAGAAGAAACTGCGGCACCTATAGAGTGATTACGGCAATCTTAACAATGTTGTTTAGACTTAAATCAGGGCATGAAACGAACGAACCTTCTACAACCATAACCAGGGGGCTAATTATGTTCATCCCCTTTCTGAGCAGGTGACTCTGGCAAGGCAATGCATTAAGTCTCCATTTCCGTCAGGGAGGTGAAGACTGTCTTGGCCCGGTCTTGGGCGGATTTCTCGACTGACCGGCATTGGTCAGTCCCACACCTACCCCAATGAGATAGATTCCCTTCAAACGGAGACCGACCTTTAGCCAGTGTGGTTATCTGCTTCTATGATCCGAACCTTATCACCGAGCCCAAAACTTCCTGTATCCAGGGCATATGAATATTTTAGAGTTCGGGCAAGATCATTCCCTGATCTCGCCCACTTCCTTGAGGAGGTTTGGTTGATGAATTCGATCTTGGTAAAATTTACTTTAGTCATTGTGTTGGCGGC
>JBAVUP010000065.1:0-23146 GCA_049696835.1 Desulfobaccales bacterium | reverse complement strand
CCCCGCACCTGCGGCAGGTAGGCTTGCAGGGCCCGGTTGACCAGCCCTCGCCGCTCCTCCAGGTAGGCCTTTAGATTGAAAGCTTCCCCCACTTCTCCCAAACCGCCTTTTATGATGGCGGGCACAGAGGCCCGCCCCACCATTAAAAGATTTTTGGTGGGGCGGCCGTCCCTGGCCGCCTTTAGTTTTCCCCTTCTTCCGGAAAGGGCCGGGTGAAAAAACGCCCGGCATCGTCTTTGAGCAGAAGTTCCACCCGCTGTTCCACTTCTTCCAGCTTCCGATGGCACAGCCGCACCAACTGCACCCCTTCTTCAAAGACCCGCATGGCCTCCTCCAGAGACAGGTTGCCGTGCTCCAGAGAATCCAATACTTCCTCCAGACGCTTCAGCGCCGCCTCGAAACTCGGCTCTGGTGGTTTTCCCTTGGCCATAAGAATGAGTCTCTGTTTTCTGTTTTCTGTTTTTTAAAACTCGTTCCCAAGTTGCACTTGGGAACAAGAATTAAACTGCTTACTGCTTACTGCTTACTATTTTCACCTCGCAATCCATCTGGCCGAGAGCCACTTTAACCCGAATGGCCGCGCCCTTCGAAACCAAGGTGGCGTCTTTAATCACCGTCCCCTGGGGGAGCCGGGTGGCCACGGCATAGCCCCGCGCCAGGATCGCCAGGGGATTGAGCTGCGCCAGGTGCGCCCGGCAGTACTCCAGGTGCCGGCGGCGTTCCATCCGGCTCCGGTGAAAGCCCTGGCCCAGCAAGTGCGCCGCCTGGTCCAGCCGCTGCCGGGCCGGTCCGAGGCCGCGCCGGGGACTCAGGAGGAAAAGCCGGGAGGCGGCCAGCCGCAGGTGTTGCTCCTGGGCGGTCAAAACCCGCCGGGCTCGCCGCACCAACGTCTCGGACCGCTCATCCACCTTGAAACGCAGGTCCACCAGGTTGCGGCGCACATCCGGCAGCCGCCGGGACAACAAGATCAGGTGCTGGCGGGCCATATCCCGGCGCCGGGCCCAGCCCCGGGCCAGGGTGACGCCCAGGCGGGCCAGGCGTATCTTAAGTTCGGCCTTATCCGGCACCACCAGTTCCACCGCGGCGCTGGGGGTGGGAGCCCGCTTATCGGCGACAAAATCGGCAATGGTAAAATCCACTTCGTGACCCACTGCCGAGACCACCGGGATGGGGCAGCGGTGGATGGCCCGGGCCACCACCTCCTCGTTGAAGGGCCACAGATCTTCCAGGGAGCCGCCCCCCCGGGCCAGGACAATGACCTCCACTCCGGGGACCTCACTCAGGTCGTCCAGGGCCCGGCTGATTTCACCCGCGGCCCCCGCGCCCTGCACCTTTACCGGGTAGATGAGCACGGCAATTTGCGGGTACCGCTGCCGCAAGAGACGCAGAAAATCCCGCACTGCCGCGCCGGTGGGGGAGGTGACCAGGGCGATCTTCCGAGGCAGGGACGGCAAGGGCTTTTTCAGCTCCGGGGCAAACAGCCCTTCGGCCGCCAGGCGGGTCTTCAAGACCTCGAAGGCCTGGGCCAGGGCCCCCAGCCCCAGGGGCTCCAGGTAATCCACCACCAGTTGGTATTCCCCCCGGGGTTCATACACCGTGAGGCGTCCCCGGCAGAGGAACTGGCTGCCCTCTTGGGGCTTGAAACGCAGATGTTGGTGGTTGCCTTTGAAGAGCACCGCCCGGAGTTGGGCCCCGGCATCCTTGAGGGTGAAGTAGCAATGCCCCGACAGGGGCTGCCGGAGATTGGAAACCTCGCCGCTCACCCAGACCAGGGAGAAATAGGTCTCGAGCCGGTCCCGAATTTCCCGGGTGAGGGCGCTCACCGTATAGATATGGGGCAATTCCTGATCCATGGGAATAATTATTCTTTATAACACATTTCCCAACCCGGAACGAAAAATTTCAGAACGCGGACTCCAATTTGAAAAAATGATAAAATCTATATCAATTTTATTACAAAAGTAATTAATAAAATTGACTTAATAATCTACATGTTACTAATATGCATTAAAGAAAATCTTCTCAGGATCGGTCTTGCCGAAACTGGGCATTAGGGACGATTGCCAACCCACCAGGGAAGGGGGACGTATGAAGGCAAAAAAAGCATCTGAGAGTTCTCCACAGTCTATCAGGCCGAAGGCCGGGTCCAAGGAGGACGGCAACTATCCCAGGCAGTGGCTGAATATTCTCCATCAGCGGGAAAGGCTCTTTCGCCTGGTCTTTGAGAGTGCGGATATCGGCATATCCATAATAGATCGCCAGGGAAATTTCCTGGATGTCAATCCGGCCATAGCCCGATTATTGGGGTACTCCCGCGCGGAGATGCGGAAAATGGATTTTGCGCACATCACCCATCCCGCCGATTTTGAAAAATGCCTGAACTGGTTTCATGATTTAATGGCTGGAAAGATAGAATCATATCGACTTGATAAGCGTTTCTTGCACCGCGATGGCCGGGTAATTTGGGCCCATGTGATCGTGTCTTATGAAAAGAGCGTTGCAGGCCCGCCGCTATTTGCCATCGGTTTGTTAGAGGATGTCACCCAGCAAAAGGAGGCCCTGGAGGCTTTACAAAGGAGCGAGGCACGTTACCGTCTGCTGGCCGAAAATATTTCTGACATTATCTGGACCAAAGACCTGCGCGGAAAAATCACGTACATCTCTCCTTCCATCCAAAAATTAACCGGCATCAGTGCTGAGGAAGCCGTCGGTATGTCAATCGATCAGATCGTGACCCCGGCCTCGGCAGAATTATATAAGACAAAAATCGCGGATCAATTGAAACTGGAAAAATTGGGAACCATGGACCCATCCAGATCGTGGACCCTTGAAGGTGAGATGCGGCACAAGGATGGCTCAACTTCGTGGGCTGAGTGGAAGATGACCTTTTTGCGGGACTCCCGGGGTTGTCCCATCGGCACTGTAGGGGTAACCAGGGATATCAGCGAACGCAAAAACCTGGAAAAACAGCTTGTTCAAGCGCAGAGATTGGAAGCGGTGGCCAGGCTGGCGGGGGGCATGGCCCACGATTTCAACAATTTCCTCATGGCTATCATGGGCTATAGCGAAGTCATCTCAATAAACCTCCCCACAGATGATCCCTTGCAGCAATATGCCCGGGATATCATGCTGGCGGCTGAACGAACCTCCTCTGTGACTCGGCAGCTCCTGGCCTTCAGCCGCAGGCAGGTATTTCAACCCCAAATTCTGGACCTGAACCATTCGGTGCAGGAAATGGAAAGGATGCTGCGACGTCTGATCCGAGAGGATATCGAACTGGATATCGTGCTTGAACCCGATTTAGGCAATGTCAGAGCGGACCCGGGGCAGATCGAGCAGGTAATCATGAATCTGGTGATCAACGCTAAAGACGCCCTGCCCATGGGGGGAAAAATCCAAATCCGCACTGAACGGGTTTACCTGGATGAAGCCTTTGCCAAAGTACACCCCGACATCAAAGCCGGTTTTTACATGCAACTGACGGTGGCTGACAACGGCATTGGCATGGACGCCGAAACCCTGGATCATATTTTTGAACCGTTTTTCTCCACCAAGGAAGGGGAACGGGGCAGCGGTTTGGGACTGGCAACGGTATATGGCATTGTCAAACAGAGCGGCGGCCATATTACCGTTTCCAGCCAGGTGGGAAAAGGCAGCATCTTCAGCATCTATCTCCCCAGAGTCCTCGGGGCGGAAATTCCCAAAGAAATAGTCCCCTCTTTGGAAATGCTAAAGGGCGAGGAAACCATTCTGGTGGCAGAAGATGAGAATATTTTACGAGAAGTTATTTGCAAGTCGCTGCAACCCTACGGCTTTAAAGTGCTGGAGGCCGCTGACGGCCGGGCAGCCTTGCAGATCGCCGAGGAGTTCGAAGGACCGATCCACCTGTTGTTGGCCGATGTGGTGATGCCCGGCATGAACGGCATCGAGTTAGCTTCCCGACTAGCAAAACTGCATCCAGAAATAAAAATCCTTTATATGTCCGGACACGTCGAAAGCGCCCTGGTACGGCATGGGTTGCTGGATAGCGTCACCCCTTTTATTCAGAAGCCCTGCCGCACCATCACTTTGATTAAAAAAGTGCGCGAATTTTTGCACTCCCCACTGGCGACTGAATTAGCGTGATTTTGCAGAAGATAATAGCCGAGTGCTGGCGGGGTGATACATTCGGTTCCGGGAAGTCCTTCACGGCCACACCCACCCGGCATATAGCGCCAGCCCCAGCCAGGCCCAGTTGTTGGCGTAATAGTGGTCCGGGGCCTCGAAGTAGGCCCGGGCGCCGTCTTCATGGTAGAAGGAGAGGATCTTTTTAGCCATTTCCCGGGCGAAATCCCGGTCCCCCACGGCCAGGGCCCCGGCCAGCACCCCGGCATAGAGCACCGGGCTCTCATAGTCCACCGCCGGGGTGCCGTCGAAGTTATAGACCGCCGCCAGCCGTTTGTGGGTCCGCCATTGCTGCTGAAAGAAGGGGAGAAACATATCGCCCATGAGGCTGGCCGCCTCCGGCTCGCCGAACCACAGGGCGTCGAGGGCCACCCGGAAGGGGACTCGCACCGCCTCCCACCCGAAGCGGGTGTCCTTCCCCGGCGCCGGTTCGACTCGTCCGGCGGCGTCCACCCGGCACCAGTCGGGAAACAGGCCGATCCCCCGGGTCCGGCCCAGTCCGTGACCAAGGCGACCCAACCAGAAATAGGTGGAGTGGTGCAGCCGCTCCCAGGCTGCTCCGGACGGGGCGTTCAGGTGGCCTGGGAAGATACGGTACGCGGCCGGAGAAAAATAGGAAGGATTGACCAGATAGGGAGGGGCCGGTTCGTGCCAGTTGCCCGGGGTGAGGAGCAGCTCGCCGTCGGGCAGGGCCACCACTTCCTTCGCCAGGATGGCCGCCTGCACCCGTCGGGCTTCCTCCCGGTAACCCGGAAGGCCCGGGGGGGCCCGCCAGCCTTTCTTGTCCGCCAGGACCAGGGCCAGGGCGTAATCCAGGTCGGCGTCGGCGGCGCTGTTGGCATCCAGCACGCCCCAGGAACCGTCCGGCCTCCGGCCCCAACGCCAGGCCAGGAGGCTGTCGCCGTGAGTCCGGGCCCGGGAGAGATTTTGGTAAGTCCAGACATAAACCCGGGCAAAGACCGCGGCATCATTGGCCCACACGGCCCGGAGTAGGGCATAGGCCTGGGCCTCGGAGATGGTGCCGCCACCCTCTTCCGGGAGGTTAAGCCGGCCGTCGGACTGCAGGAAATGCCGACAGTAGCTCTGCCAGGAGGTGGTGAGCACCTGCCGCAGCCGGGCGGGAGAGGGGTCCTGCCGGCAGGCCGGACAGAGCCCGATGAGCAGGACCAGGAGGATAAGAGTACATTTTTTCATCGGGGGGGCGGCATCATGCTGAGCCCGGCACCCACTTAAAACCGGAGGGCTGCCGCACCGGATGGCCCGCAGCTCCGGCTTGGCGGCGGTCGCGGCTGCCGGCCGGGCCCCCGGCTCTTTTTCGTACCTTCGCACTAACCGGGGCGGCGTGCAAGGATAATCTCTATAATCCCGAGGGCAGGAGGCTCCGGATTTTGCACCGGAGCCCTCCCGAGGCGACGCCCGACCCATGAAAATTTCTTGACAAACTCAGGTATTTATGCGAAATATGCACAGATAATGGGACATTGAGAGGGCTGGCGCGCCCTAGATGTGGGAATTTCAACCATCTTGATTTTTAAACGTATGTAACATCATTGAGTATGGAACGGCATCTGGGAAGGCTCCTGCGGACGCCCGAGATGCCTTTTTTATTGAGGCAGTCATGATCAAAGTAACTCTAGACCACGGTTCCACCGCCACCCTGGAGAAGGGGGCTACGGTAGCCCAGGCCCTTAAGGCCCTGGACGTAGCCACCGATCGGCAGGTAGTGGCGGCCAGGATCAATGCGAACGCGGTGGACCTGTCCCACCCGCTGGAGGCGGATTGCACCGTCGCCCCCATCCCCCTGGACAGTCCCGAGGGTCTCGAGATTATGCGCCATTCCGCCGCCCACCTGATGGCCGAGGCGGTGCGGGACCTGTTTCCCGGGGTCAAGGTGGCCATCGGCCCGGCCATTGAAGCGGGCTTCTATTATGACTTTGACGTGCCCGAGCCTTTTACCCCGGAAGACCTGGAGAAGATTGAAGTGCATATGGCCGAGTTAACGGCCCAGGACCAGCCGTTTCGGCGCGACGAATTAAGCCGGGAGCAAGCCCTGCATTATTTTCGCGACCAGGCCGAAGCCTACAAGGTGGAACTCTTAGAAGAGATTCCCCAGGAGAAAGTGAGCCTGTATCAGCAGGGAACCTTCATCGACCTCTGCCGGGGGCCCCACCTGCCGTCCACCGGGTATCTTCAGGCCTTCAAGCTCACCGCCACCTCCGGGGCTTACTGGCGGGGGGACGAGCGCCGCCCCATGCTCCAGCGCATTTACGGCACGGCCTTCGCCACCCGGGATGAACTGGCGCAGCATCTGGAGCTCCTGGAAGAAGCCAAACGCCGGGACCACCGCCGCCTGGGCCGAGAGTTGGGGCTCTTCAGCATTGAAGAGGAAGCGGGGCCGGGAATGGTGATCTACCACCCCAAAGGCGCCCTGCTCCGGAGCCTCATCGAAGATTTCGAACGCCGGGAGCACCTCAAACGGGGCTACCAGATGGTCATGGGGCCCCAGATGCTCAAGGCCGACCTCTGGAAGCGTTCCGGCCATTGGGATAACTACCGGGATCACATGTATTTCACCGAAGTGGAAGGCCAGATGTACGGCATCAAGCCCATGAACTGCCTGGCCCACATGCTGATCTATAAATCGAAGGTCAGGAGCTACCGGGAACTGCCCCTGCGCCTGTTCGAGTTGGGCACCGTGCTGCGCCACGAGCGCTCCGGGGTGCTGCACGGCCTCACCCGGGTGCGGCAGTTCACCCAGGATGATGCCCATATCCTGTGCATGCCGGAGCAGGTCGAAAGTGAAATCCTGGGGGTCCTGGAGTTCGTGGCCGAAGTCATGGCGATTTTCGGGTTCGACTACGAAGTGGAGCTGTCCACCCGGCCGGAAAAATCCATCGGCACCGAGGCGGAGTGGGACTTGGCCACCAACGCCCTCATCGGGGCGCTCAAGACCTGGGGGGTATCCTACGGCATTTGCGAAGGGGAAGGGGCCTTCTACGGCCCCAAAATCGATATCAAGCTCAAGGACGCCCTGCAGCGGCGCTGGCAATGCGCCACCATTCAGTGCGATTTCACCCTGCCGGAGCGCTTCGATCTGACCTACGTGGGCCCGGATGGGGAACGCCATCGCCCGGTGATGCTGCACCGGGTCATCCTGGGCTCCCTGGAGCGGTTTATGGGGGTCCTGGTGGAGCACTTTGCCGGGGCCTTCCCGGTCTGGCTGGCCCCGGTGCAGGCTATCCTCCTGCCCATTACCGACCGGGTGCACGCTTACGCCCAGGAAGTGGCCCGGGCGCTCCTGGATGCCGACCTGCGGGTGGAAGTGGATACCCGGCCGGAAACGCTGCGTTACAAGATCAGAGAGGCCCAGGTTCAGAAAGTGCCTTATATGGTTATCATGGGGGACCGGGAAGCGGCTGACCGCACCCTGGCGCCCCGCCTGCGGGATGGCACGGAATTGAAGGACATTCCCCTGGAGGCGTTTCTCCAGCGGCTTCGGGAAGAGTCCCGGATTCCGTCCCCCGCCAGTTCTTCATCCTAACAGGAGGTGACGGCCATCCAGAAGCAGCAACGAGTGCGGATTAATGAGCAGATCAGGGTGCCGGAGGTGCGACTCATCGGCCCCGACGGGCAGCAGGTCGGCGTCATGCCCACCAAAGAGGCCCTGGCCCAGGCAGCGGAGGCGCACCTGGACCTGGTGGAAGTAGCGCCCCAGGCCAGCCCGCCGGTATGCCGCATCATGGATTATGGCAAGTTCAAGTATCAACAGAGTAAAAAACAGCAGGAAGCCCGGCGAAAAGCGACCACGATCCAGGTAAAAGAGATCAAGGTCAGGCCCAAAATCGAAGAACACGACATGGGCTTCAAATTAAAGAATACCCGGCGCTTCCTCTCCGACGGCGACAAGGTCAAGATCTCGGTAATTTTCCGGGGCCGGGAGATCGCCCACACGGACCGCGGCTTTCGTATTCTGGCCCAGATGACCGAAGCCCTGGCGGATGTGGGTACCGTGGAGCAGAATCCCAAGCTGGAAGGCCGGAACCTCTCCATGATCGTTTCCCCCAAGTAGTTCTGAGCTATTTCCGGGCTAACAACTGCTCCACCGCACGGGTGGGCGGGGGAAAGGATTTTTTTGCAGAATTCTTTTTATTATATGATGATCAGAGTATATACTATAAATTTGTCTGTCAGTTAAAAGTTAGTTCCAGCAACCTGATAACTTACCCGGCCGCCTGCCCGGCGGCCGGCAGTGCTATCTTCGTGTGAGGTTATCCATGCCCAAGATGAAAACCCATCGGGGAGCGGCCAAACGCTTCAAGGCCACGGGCAAGGGCCGCCTGAAACACAAGCAGCCCTACCACAGCCACATTTTGACCAGCAAGTCTACCAAGCGCAAGCGGCAGTTGCGGCTGCCGGCTTTCATGTCCGAGGCGGAGGCCAAGAGCCTCCGGCGCCTGTTGCCGTATCTCTGAGATAGGAGTTCGTTATGCCACGCGTGAAGAAAAGCGTCGCCTCCAGGGCGCGCCGGAAAAAATTCCTGGGAATGGCCAAGGGCTTCCGCAGCGGCCGGCGCCGGCTTTACCGCTCCGCCCGGGAGGCTGTGGAGCGGGCCTTGACCTTCGCCTACCGGGACCGCAAAGTACGGAAACGGGAGTTCCGCAGCCTGTGGATCGTCCGCATCAACGCGGCCTTAAGACCCCTGGGCCTGTCTTACAGCAAATTCATCGGGGGCTTGAAAAAGGCCCAGATCAACCTGGACCGCAAGGTCCTGGCCGACCTGGCGGTCTACGATCCCCAGGGGTTCGCCCGGGTGGCGGAGCTGTCCAAGGGTGGCGAATAAAGGAGCCTTGCCCTGCCGGTTGTCAGCCTGAAGGCAACTTCTCCAGGTTTATGGTTTTTTTGTTCAGCGACTTATGGAAAACAGCCAATGGAAATCCCCCTAAATCCCCCTTTTGCAAAGGGGGACTTTTCCTGTCCAACTCAATATTCCCCTCTTTGGAAAAGGCGGGCAAGGGGGGATTTTTCATCGCCAAGCCGTGCCAAATATCACCCATAAGATTTTACTAACTGCTGCCTGCTAACGGCTAACCGCTCGCTACGAATCATGACCCCCAAGGAAGTAAAAGACCTCGAAACCGTGGCACTGCTGGCGATCCAAGGGGCTCAAGACCCCGAGGCGCTGGAACATCTGCGGGTCCAATACCTGGGTCGCAAGGGCGCTTTGACCGGAGTTCTGCGGAGCCTGGGGGGACTTTCCCCGGAGGTCCGGCGGCGCGTCGGTCAGGAAGCCAACCGGGCGAAAGTGGTCCTGGAAGCTGCCCTGGAAGAGGCCCTGCGCGCCTTGAAAGAGGCGGCCCGGGCCGCGGCGGCCACCGGTATCGACGTCACCCTGCCGGGGCATTGCCTCCCCCGGGGTCGCCTCCACCCCTTGAACCGCATCATGGCCGAGGTCTGCGACATCTTCCTGCACCTGGGCTTCGAAGCGGTGGAAGGCCCGGAGGTGGAGCTGGACTGGTATAACTTCGAGGCCCTCAACCTGCCGCCGGACCACCCGGCCCGGGACATGCAGGACACCTTTTACTTCAACGACCAGGTGCTGCTGCGGACCCATACCTCCCCCATGCAGATCCGCACCATGGAACAGCGGCAGCCCCCGGTGCGCATCATCGCCCCGGGCAAGGTCTACCGCCGGGATTCGGACATCACCCATTCCCCCATGTTCCACCAGGTGGAGGGCCTGCTGGTGGATAAAAGGGTGACTTTTGCCGACCTCAAGGGGGTCCTCACCGCGTTCGTGCACGAGATGTTCGGCCCCGAGGTGGGGGTGCGCTTCCGGCCCAGCTACTTTCCCTTCACCGAACCCAGCGCCGAAGTGGACATCGAGTGCGTCATCTGCCGGGGCGAGGGCTGCCGGGTGTGCAAGGCCACCGGCTGGCTGGAGGTCCTGGGCTCCGGCATGGTCCACCCCGCGGTCTTCGAGGCCGTGGGCTACGACCCCGAAACCTACACCGGCTTCGCCTTCGGGCTGGGCATCGAACGCATCGCCATGCTGAAATACGGCATCGACGATATCCGCCTCTTTTTCGACAACGACCTCAGGTTTTTGAGGCAATTCTAAGCCAGCCGACCCGACGGAAACCTCCCTGTCTTACTTATCCCTGAATTCTGGAATCTCCTCACCATCCAAAACGCCCGTTTCGTTATACCAATCATATCTACGTTTTTTGCTGGATCGGTGATAAGAGAAGGTTTTGGCAAGAGATGTGGTACTAAGCAAAGCTCTTTTATGTTAATCGAGAGCGCCTTCTGGCGGGGGTTATATTGCCACTAAAACAACTTTTCCCGATATTCTAAACGAATAAGGCCTGTCTCCCGTGCTTAGACATAACGACTCTATATTATTGGTGTTCTTATTTTTTAGTGATAGTTTACCAAATGGTGGAAAAAGATTTGAACAAATTTGCCGGAAACCACTTCCCATAAGATGAAACACAAAGGAAACTCTCTGGGGAACTCGGAAGTGAAGGCAAAAAACAGTTCCCTCGAGGTCTTGGCTAACTTTAGCTCTAAGCCCTTGCTAACGTCATGGCGCTCTTGCCCGGGTAAATCAAATAGGCGGCAGGCTATCGGCCGGTCAGGGAAAATAAGGCATTCGCCCAATTCGCTCAGGGGGCATAAAATGTGGGCTTGCCGGTAAATTTGAGCGAACTTCTCGCCTGAATAATTCCCCCGATTCGGGTTTGGCAACGCTTTTTGAGCCCGTCCCGCTTCCAGGGCTCGTTGAACGACAGCCTGGCACGTTCTCTGTCCCAAGGTGGTGTTCATCGTATGGCTGATATAAGTCGCCTCAATGAAGGTCATTTCTACCAGTTCATGGCAACAATCCATATGTCCCTGTCCGCAGAGAGCCGTTTTCCCCTGCTGGACGAGGTTGGCGTCCACCTCTCCCCGTAACCCGAGATAGTCCCTGAAAAAGGGAAATAAATCCACTAGATGTTTGGTCTCCAGGGAGGGCTCCCGGATGGTCAAGGCCCCCTCCTTTTTGCCGTATTTCCGCAAAAACCACCATTGATTAAAATTGGCTGGCTGAGATCTCAGTCCCTTGAGCTTCTTGCCGGCCAGCTTGTGCCCCAAGCCTTTGCGGAGGAGATAGGCTGTGACCACCGTGCCCGTCCGGCCGATGCCATGGCGGCAGTGCACCAGCACCTTCTTCCCCAGATAAAGGCATTCGTCCAGCCAATCCATAGCCTTTTCCAGCTCTTGCAGATCAGGGGCCTCTTCATCCGGAATGGGGAAAAAATAGACTTCAAAGCCGGCGTCGGCTTCTATCCAGTGCAAATCACAAAACTCGGCGCATAGATTCATAATCGCCTGGATGCCCTGGCGCCGGAGCGAGTCCAGGTCCGCGTACGACATGGGTGCATACCCCACCGCCAAATTGCCCGTCACCCAATGCAACTTGTAGCGCTCTTGGCCCATTAAACGCAGTTCTCCGGCCTAGGCCCGGGCCTGGATTTTTCAGGTTGCCGTAATATAGCCGGCATAACGCTCCTGAAAGTCCGCCGCGAATCTTAACGCCTGCTCTTCACCAGCCAAAGCCACATCCAGCAGGCAAGTCTTGCCCTGGAGGATCCCCAAAAGGGTCAGGCGAGGGAGGAGGTGGCGGGCTTCCTGCCGGTCAAACCGGGCATCCAGGAGATCACCCCGGGTTTTCACGGTAAAGCCGGCCCATTCCAACACCGTCTTGATCAATTGTACCCGCCACAACCGCTGCTCGAAATCCCCGCCGCCCCCTTTGAAGCGCAAGGCGATGTAATTGGCTTCCGGGTTATCGCTGCACAGGGTGTCCAGCACGGCGAAATGGTACCCGAAGCGCAGCACCAGGTGTAGATAATTTTTGGAAATTATGGCATAGCTGGCCAGCCTGGCACTTTTGAGGCTCATGAGGCCGGCGCTAACGCGATCCAGTTCCTCCCAGTCCAGGTGAAGCAGACCCTGGCGCCAGACCACGTCGGGATGGCTCAGGCCCGCCCAGCAAGCCCGCATAGGCTCAGAGGTGATAAACTGCGGCTCTATGGTCCTGGCCTCTTGCGCCTGGCCGTCAAGGCCGCCTTCCAGATCCAGGACGTACATGACCAGGGGCAACTCCGTGGCCAACCGCCGGGCCTGGGCCAGCCCCCGGCCGCTTTTGCCCACCAGGGAAAACATCTCGGCCATGCCTTTTTCGTGGGCAAACCGCACCAGGTCGTTCAAGCTTCGGCAGCTTTGGGGGGTGAATTCCGGGGAGGCGGGATCAAGCAGATGCAAAGGCGAAATGAATGACATCAAAGCCCGCAGCCGGGTGGCAAAAGGGGTATCTGGCTTGACCGCCCCTGGGGCGGCGTATTTTTTCAGGCTCTCCACCTCTCCCTGATAAATCCGCCCATGGCTGGCATCCACCGTCACCACCTGGCCGGGGGTCAGGCGCCGGGTGGCGTCCACGGCGCCAACCAAGACCGGCAGGCCGTATTCCCGGGCCACCGCGGCGAAGTGGCTAGCCCGGCTGCCACCGTCGCTGACCACGGCCCTAAGGCGGTGGATGATCGAGGCGAAGGCCGGGGGCAGGGTGGGGGAGACCAACACCGTCCCTTCGGGCACTTCCCCCAGTTCAGCCTGGCTTCTGACCAGCCACACTTTTCCTATTCCCAGACCGGGACTGGCGGTAACCCCTCCGTGCAGCAGCACGGGTTGGGCAACTTCGGGACTCCCTTGGGCTTCCTGAAGGTCTTGTAAGGCCACGTGGCCAGGTTTTAAAGGCCGGGATTGCAAAAGGAACAGTCTCCCCTGCTTATCTTGACACCATTCCAGGTCCTGGGGGCACCCGGCCAGCTTTTCCAAAGTCAGGCCCCATCCGGCCAGCAGGACCGCGGCCTCCGGCGGCAGACAGGTCCTGCCTGGGCCGCCGGGCTCCAGGGGACAATTGGGGCCGGCAATGGCGGCCAGCAGCCGGGGCGGCCTCTCTCGGCTCAGATAATGGACTTCCGGCACCGTGCTGCCGTCCACCAGAGACGCGCCTATCCCGGGGATAGCGTAAATGGCCAGGCAGGGGGCTTCGCCTGCCGGGGGCTGCGGTTCCCAGGTGTAAGCCACGCCGCTCACCGCCGGCTCGATCATTTGCAGGACCAGAACCGCCATGAGGGTTTCCTGGTCAGCCAGACCGCAGCGAAGGCGGTAAGCCACCGCCCGGGGGGCATATTTACTGGCCAGTACTTCCTTATAAGATACCAAGATCTCGGAATCGGGAACTTTCAGGAGACTGGCGTACTGGCCGGCAAAGGACGCCTCGCCGTCTTCGCTTAAGGCGCTGCTGCGCAAGACCCAGGGGCCCGTCAAACCCTGGCGCCGGCTATCTTCCAGGCGGCGGTGGATTTCGCCTTGCATCTCGGGCGGTATCTCCCCCTCCCGGATCATGGCCCTCATTTCCCTGCAGAGCTCTATCAGCCGCTCCCAGTCGTCCAACCTTACCTGGGCCAGAAGCTCGTCCAGGCGGTGCCGCAAGTCATTGTGTTGCAGAAAAAGGGAAAAGGCGCGGGTAGTGACCACAAATCCTTCGGGGACGGGAAGACCAGTCTCCCTGAGGATGCGCCCCAGGCTATGGGCCTTGCCTCCGGACAGATCCGGGGCATCTCCCGCCTCGCCCAGCGTCAGGGTGTAGGGGGGCCGGCAATCAACCTCCGGCAAGGAACCCGCACCCATCAAAGACAATTCCAGTCGGTGGAATTGGTCCTCCAAATCATGATAGGCAGTCGGCTGCATGGCTATCAAAGCGCGGCTGAGAGACCCCACCGACCAGCGCAGGGCCCGCACCAGGCTCTCCACCCTGGCCCAATCAACCCGCACTCCCTGGTGGAGGAGTTCCTCCAGGTCCGTGATGAGTTCCAGGCTCTTTTTATCGTGGCGCAGAAGTTCTTTGAAGGCCTCGTATTTCAGGCGCAGGAGTTTACCCGGGGCGAAGACCTGGAGAGTCCAATACGTGAAGAGCTGGCGAAGATACATGGCAAACCAGGTTTGGGTGGGAAGGGACTTTAAAAGGGAGGACGGTGGAGATGGAGTCGCCGGCCTTCACCTTCAAAATGATCAATCTGCCATATCAGTGAGCCGCCCCGTTGCCGCGGCCAGGGCGCTGGTCACTTTCTCTTCCAGTTCATCCTTGTCAATGGGTTTGATGCAATAATCAAAGGCGCCCAGTTCCTTGGACTGGCGCGCCGTTTCCAGGGTGGGATAACCGGTCAGCATGATTACCTGGATGTGCGGCGACACCTTTTTCAATTCCTCCAGCATATCCACACCACTCATCTTTTTGAGGCGGATGTCCAAAATCGCCACCGCCACCGGGTGAGTTCGAACATGTCCGAGTGCTGCTTCCTCATCGGTAAAAACCGCCACCTGATGGCCCTTCCGTTCCAGGATGCGTTTGATCATGACGCCGGCGTCCAGAACGTCGTCAAGCACCAAGATATCACCCATAACCCCTCCTAAGAGGCTTTCTGGTAACTGCTCGGCCTCAAATCCGACACCAAGTCTTCACAAGAATCCGCCCCGGGTTCATCCGGCGACACCGGCAATTCTACCAGAAACACCGAGCCTGGCCCCGGCGATCTTTTGCCCGGTCCGGCGTCACTCCGAAAGGCCGGGGGGTTTGGGCTCAGGGCGGAGATGGTGCCGTGATGATCCTGGACGATGCCGAAGGAGACCGAGAGTCCCAGGCCGGTACCGGCGCCGGGGGCCTTGGTGGTGAAGAACGGCTCAAATACCCTTTTCAGGTCTTCGGCTTCAATACCCGAACCGCTGTCGGCCACCATCACCAGCACCCGCCGGCCCTTGGGACAGATACTGGTTTTCACCCAGATGGTGCCGTCCTGGCCGATGGAATCAAAGGCATTATTCAAAAGGTTGATCCACACCTGCTTGAGTTTTTCCTTATCGCCGGTTAGGCGCGGCAAATCGGGATCGAAAGCGGTAACGATGTCAACCCAGTTTTGCTTGAAGGTGTGGCGGACCAGGTGCAAGACCTCCTCGATGGACTGGTTGAGGTCCATTTCCTCCATTTTGCTTTCAATGTTCCGGGAAAAGCTCAGCAAATCGGCGACTATGCGCCGGCAAATCTGGGCCTGTTTTTCAATAATCCCCAAATACTCAAAACTTTCCGTGCCCGCGGGCACGTCTTCCAACAACATCTGAGCATAACCCAGGACGATGCACAAAGGGGTGTTGATTTCGTGGGCCATGCCCCCGGCCAACCTGCCCAGCTGCTCCATTTTTACCGTCTGCAACAATTTCTCCTGGTATTGTTTAATCTCGGAAATATCCCGGACCGTGAGCAGCAGACCGGCAATCCGGTCCTCATCATAAACCGGCACCTTGACTATATGCAGCCAGTAGCGGCGGTGATTTCGGCTTAGCAGGAGTTCCTTGCTCAGAGGGGCGCCGGTCTTGAGGATCTCCAGATCTTCCGCCTGGTGGCCTCCGGCCACCTGGGGGAAGATTTGGGCATCCGACTTGCCCAGAACATCCTGCTCCTCCAGGCCAAAGAACTGGCAAAAAGCCGGATTAACCGCCCGGTAAATAAGGTTTTCATCCTGCAGACTTACCAAGTCAGGGGTTACATCCAGGATGGTTTTGAGAAGCTGCTGCTGCCTGGTGAGAGTCCGTTCGGCCTCCTTGAGGTTGGCGATATAGGTATCCAGATTGAGGGCCATAAAGTCGAAGGCCTCGGCCAGGCTCTGAATTTCATCACCCCTGATTTCCTGGTAAACCGGGCACTCCTGGCAGGCTTCGATTTTTTGTTCGAAACCACCGGCGGCGCATTCAGGGCACATGGTTCCCACCAGATACCAGCAGCGCCGGCGGGTATCGCTGTAGGCCGGGCATTGGGGCTGCTGGCAATCCTTGATATCCCAACAATTGCGCTTGAGTTGGGGGCCGGTCTGGAGATCCAGGTTGCCTCTGACAATATCTTCGGCGGATTGCCTCAACACGTTTAAGCGCCGGGTGACGGTGCCGGCAAACAGGGTGCCCAGCACCACCGCCATCAGGCCGGAACCGGCCGAAATGCAGAAGATGATGAAGAGAAGTCGGCGCACCGCGGCCTGAGCTTTGACCTGGGACAGACCCACGTGCACCATCCCCAGACGCTCGTTGCTGATGGTGACCGGTATGGCAAAATCGTAAATTCGCCCCTCCCCGGTATTCAAGAGTTGAATATGCTGAGTCGCGTCTGGGGGCACTCGATTGGCGTCTTTGAGGTCTGTGGGAAAACCGTTCTTGAACGTGTGAGACAATATCTGGTCGTGTTTATCCTGGACAAAAACATAGGTAATGTCATCGCTGGACTCTTTTAATTCGTCCACCATATTTTTCAGGCGGAGAAAGTCCAGGGCCAGCAAGGGGTCTGCGGTACGGGCGGCCAAAGAGAGGCCCAGACTCAGGCCCCGCTTTTTGATTTCCCCCAGCATGGCCTGCGTGGCGATTCTGCTCACGAAAATGGCCGAAAGCAGACCGAAGACCAGGACTACAGCGGTAATTCCCAAAATTATTTTGCTGCGAAACGACTGCCTGGTTAAAAACCGCATGATGCCCTCACCCTTTGAGGCCTTTAGGGGGAAGCCTCAACAAGCTAGCGCTAGGATCTATGGCCGTCCACCGGATTCTACGATATTGTCGAGTCGCCGCACCGCGTTAAAGTCCGCATCCTGAGCCGGGATAACCTTAACAAAGCCGGCTTTTTCCAAGATGGCTTTATCTTCCGGGTTATTCATATTCAAAGCTAGCAGGGCCTGTTTGATCTTGTCCACCAGGGCCGGGTCCAGTCCCTTCCGGGCTGCATACACCCACCCCGGATACCAGCGCGAGTAGGCCAGTACCCGAATTTGCTTGAGATCAATCTTGTTTTTCAGAATATTCAGGGTTCCTTCGCGTATCAGGCCCACGTCGTACTTCCCCGAGTACACCGCCATCACTACCTTCTCCTGCTTGCCTCCCGGACCTGGCGCGAAGGTTATTTCGGCGAAATCCTCTTTGCGCAAGCCGTTCTCCAAAATCAAGCCCCAGGGATAAAGATAGCCTCCCGCCGAAGTGGGGTCTACGGCTATCAGGCGCTTGCCTTTCAAATCCGCCAGGGTCTTGATATTGGGGTTATCGGCGCGGCAAATAATCTGGCCTCGAAAATTCTCTTGGCCCTGGGGTTCCACGATCCGGGCGAAGGCCCGGGCCCCGTAGCGGTCAGCGATCTTTACGTAAATGAAAGGATTACTAAAGGTGAGATCAATCAGCCCCCTGCCCACCATGTTCATATGTTCATCAAAGGTATCGGGAAAAACCTGGCGGATGGTCAGGCCGGTGACGCGACTCAAATATTCTATCACCAGATGGTGCCGCTCATAAGAAACCGTATGCGCGTATTGGGGAAGATAAGCATAGGTGATGGCATGATCCGGGCGGTCTAGCGTGACCTCCCCCCGTTTGGATAAATCGATGGTTTTGGCCGGCTCGTCATTCCCACAACCACCCAGGAGAAGGCCGACACCTAACAGGAGAGCCACGATTCGCGCACTCATGATGTACACTCCTTACAGACCCCACGGGCCGTGCCGCTTCGCCCAGACAAGGGAATCAAAGCACATCTTTTGCGTTAATTCTATGATATTTTAACCACTTCCACAAGGTGACGCGGCTTACCCCCAAAATCCTGGCGGCCTCGCTCATCTTCCCACCGGCTCCTTTTAAAGCCTTCACCAGCGCCTCCTTGTCTCGGGCCGGGTTGCCATCCTGAGCTTTGGAGGCTTCCCGGACCCGGGCCACGCCCCTCTGGTTAAGGTGGTTCGGCAGCTGCTCCGGCAAAATATACCCCTCCGGGCACAACATAAAGGCATACTCCATGGCGTTGATCAGCTCTCGAACATTGCCTGGCCAATCATACTTCATCAGCAAATCCAGGGCCTCTTTGCTGAGGCCGGCCACGGGTTTGCGGGTCTTGAGCCGGGTCCGCTCAATAAAGGCCTCCGCCAGCAGGGGGATATCTTCTCTCCGCTCCCGCAAGGGCGGCAGGTGAATGGGGATGACGTTGAGGCGATAAAACAGGTCTTCCCGGAAACGGCCCTCCGCCACGAGATGCTGAAGATCCCGGTTAGTCGCCGCGATCACCCGCACATCCACCACGATGGGTTTCTGGCCGCCCTCTCTTTCTATGACTTTCTCACATAAAACCCGCAGCAGCTTGGCCTGGATGCCGAGGGACAGGTCCGCCACCTCATCCAGAAAGATGTCGCCCCCATGGGCCGCTTCGAAATGCCCGAGGCGGGTGGGTTCCGCTCCACTGAAAGCTCCATGACCGGGGCCAAAAAGCTCGGTCTCGAGCAGCGATTCCTGCAAGGCCTTACAATTCACCCTGATATAAGGCCCCTGCCGATGTGGACTGAGGTTATGAATGGCTCGGGCCACCAACTCTTTGCCGGTGCCGCTCTCACCATAAATGATTACTGAGGCATCGTTTGGGGCGACACTGGAGATCAGGGAGAAGAGCTGAAGCATCACGGCAGACTTGCCGATGATCCCCTGAAAGCTGTCCTCCTGGCTAAGTTCCCGGCGCAACCGGGAGATAAGGCGTTCCTGAGCCGCCAGCTCGCTGATATCCATAAAGAATTCTACGCCGCCCAAAATCTGGGCGTCGTCGTCCATGATGAGCGTCGCAGTCTTCATGACAGGTCTCAGGCTACCATCCTTATTGGCCAGGACACACTTACAGGGCGGCATGACACCGTTCTGGAACAGCTCGCACTGCTTGCGAGCCGCGGCTTGGTCCGCACTGAAGCAGGCGCTACACCTGATCATCGCACAGCTCTGACCGATGAGTTCGTTGTGCGTATAGCCGGTAATCTCCTCCATGGCGCGGTTGACCGACTGGATTATCCCCTTGGGGTCCACCACTACCACTCCTTCCATCATGGTGGCACTGACCTTTTCCCAGAGTTTCCCCAACTCCCCTTGGAACATGGCGCTCCCCCTAACCGGCGGCAATATTTTCTCAGGCTTGACCACGTTAAGTTAACTAGTTAATCATTAATCCAACTATTAACATTTTAAGGCCCTAAGCTCAATCAAAAAAAATATTTGACAACTGATATCAACATATTTTATATGTTAAGCGTTAACTAAAATAATGTTTTGAAGATAGGTCCGGCGCACCATGCCGACCCAAAGGTGGCTTACACCGGGGTGGGTCTAATAATTTCATAAAGGAGGCTTTTTGTATGAAGAAAAACACCTGGATTCTTATTGGCCTGGCGGTCATCCTGGTCGCCTTCGCCGCCCTGGTGCTGGGCAGCCCGGCGGAGGCGGGCAAGCTGGAGGAGGCCATTGCCAAGACCCCCGTAGGCACAGGGCCGGGCATGATCCATCCTGACATGCCTAAAGGCTTCATGGGCATTCCCGGCGGCCCCACTCCCTTTTGGTTCTACGGCGTTTTGTGGGGCATCTGGGTGGGCTGGATCTTCTCCACCGTGGGCGCCTTCGGCGGCATCATGGCCGGCGTGGGCCACATCAGCGTCTTCGGCCTGGGTGATTACGCCTCAAGTTTCCGGAAAACCAGTCCGGTTCTGAACAAGCTCATCACCGACTCCATCCGCACCTCTAACCAATACCTGGTGGGTCTTTCGGCTTTTATGTCCTCCGTGACCTATTACCGCATGGGTCGTCTGGTCCTGCCGCTGGGGGCTGCCCTGGCCATCGGCGGCATCGCCGGGGCCTACATGATCCCGGCCCTCACCGCCGGCAAGATCAGCCTGAAGGCGTATGTGGGTTATTTCGGCATCATCGTCTTTGTTATCGGCGGCTTCCTCTTCTATAGCACCACCGGCAAGGGACAGGAATCGAAGAAAAAGGCCAAGGAGGCGGCCAAGGCCTTTCAAGAGGCCATGAAAAAAGGCGTGAAGGGCGCGGAAGCCGCGGCCCAGGGAGTACAGGTGAAATCCTGGGGCCTCACCCGGGTAGACTTCACCTTCTATGGGGTGGAATTCCACTTCAACCCCATCTGGCCGGTGGTGGGCGGCTTCTTCATCGCCGCGCTCTCCGCCTTCCTGGGCATCGGCGGCGGCTTCCTCTATGTGCCCTTTTTAACCAACATCGTCAACCTGCCCATGTACGTGGTGGCCGGCACCTCGGCCCTGGCGGTGTTCATCAGCATGATCACCTCCATCTTCACCTTCATGTTCGTCAAGGGCACGCCCATTGACTTTGTGTTCGTGGGCGCCGAACTGGTGGGTATCGCCGCAGGCTCCATTATCGGGCCTTATACCTCCAAGTACATTTCTGACGTCTGGCTTAAACGGCTTTTTGTGATCCTGGCCATTTACGTAGGCTTAGGGTACACCTTACGTGGTTTTTTTGAAATCCGTATCCCGGGCATTTGATGAAAATGCATTTACAGGGGGGTCGGTAAACATCGGCCCTCCTCCGGTATCAGTCCCGGAACAGGACATTTGTATCCCATGCACCCACTGATACAAATTGTTGATCAATGTCTTATCTGGTTCTACCGCATCACCGGCCGGGCCGGGGTGGACTTTGTCATCGGCACCTTTGTCCTGGTCTGTATATCCATGCTCATCGGGGAAGTCACCGTCTCCCTAGCCTTCCTGTTCACCCGGAAGCGCCTCGGTGAGAAAATGGCGGAGGCGGAGGAATACCAGAACCTGTCCATAGACGCCTTGAAGGCCGGAAACAAGGAGGCTTATCAGGCAGCCAACAAGCTGGCCAAAGATGCCTTCGGGCATACCTTTTTCCAGCAAGTCGCCCTGTCGTCGGCTTTTCTGTGGCCGGTCTTTTTCGCCCTGGCCTGGATGCAATACCGCTTCCTGGAAGTGGAAGTTCCCCTGCCGCTGCTGCCTGTTTCACTAGGCTTTATCGGGGTGTTTATCATCATTTATGTGGCAACCTACTTTCTGTTCAAGCAGGTAAAACGAAGGGTAACTCTTTTCCGGTTGCGCCAACGGAATTCTGTATCAATACAGCCTGAACCGGTGAAATGAAAGGTTGGGTCGGCTTTCAACGCCGACGAAACCTGATAAAAACCATGAAGATGGAGAATATTCCTGCTTCGCACATCAACTTACAGAAGAAAATATGGAGGTCACCATGGGACTGAAAGAAGCAATGTCGGCCTTAGCCGCGAAGAGCGCGGACCAATTGACTTATACGGATATAACGGACACTTATATCTATTATGTCCGGGTGGATTTTGACCCGGTGGGCATCAAATTCTGCGCTGATGAGACTGAAATTTCGCAATATAAGATCAATGCCAAAGCCAAGGCCAAACTGACCTATTGCCAGCACCTGGCCATGGCCCGGGGCGGGCATCAAGCCATGTTTATGCCCGCCAACATGCTGTTATGCGAAAATGCCGAACCGGTGTTCGGCTTCCGGGAACTGGACAAGGAAAAAGACACCAAAAGACACATGAAATATCTGCGCAACGAAGAGCTGGCCTGGCAAGCGCCCCAGGGCAAGGCCAAACTCCCCCTGGGAAAGTGCTACGGCATCTATACCGCGCCTCTGGCCACGTTTGACGAATCGGGCATCGATCCGGATATCGTCTTCTTTATGCTCCTGCCGTATCAGGCTTACCACGTCCTCAACGACTATATGTCGGCCACCAACCGCAGCAGCCTCACCTTTAATCACACGCCCAATTCGGCCGTATGCTCCGGTTCGGTATGGGCCTATGTCAATAACACGGCCAACTTGACCACCATGTGCGCCGGCAGCAAGACCTCCGGCAAGAGCGATATGTCCATGATGAATCTTTTTATCCCTGGCTCCCAGATCAAGGCCAGCGCCGCTCAATTCCTGAAGCGCATCACCGAGATGGGTGGTCCTTCCGTCCTGGGCAAAGGCGGCCAACCGTGGCCGGGCCTCGATGTCTGCAAGGGTTGCCCCCTGTTTAAATATGACCCGATTCCCTAAGGCGCGCCTTTGAAGTATATCAGGGTATAAATTGCCCCGATAAGAAAAGTTATTAGTTCTTTAAAACCCCCCAGGCGGAAACATAAGTCCCTGCCTGGGGTTTTTTTAGGGGTTTTTTTTATGATAGCCTCCCCTTCCTTCACACGTAACCGTCCTGCATTGCGATGGGCCGAAGGGAAACGGGCTTTCCCTCCCAGGAATTTCCCAAAATCACCGTTCCCCGGTTGATGGTTCGGATTGGGGAGGGGAGCTTGAAGGGAGGACTGGGGAACGGTGTCCCTCCGGCCCTCCCTTTAAAATTTCCACCCTAACCCCACCTGAATGGGGCTGGCCCGGCAGGTGACGGAGCGGAAGCGGGCGGCGTCGGAGAGGGATAAGATCCCGACGATATGAGCAGGGTCTTTTTTGTAGACAAACAGGCGGTGCAGGTCATGATAAATCATGGCGGTAAGCGTATACTGCTTTGCCTGGTCGCAGGCCGGCACCGGGGCGTGCATAATGGTCCTGGCCAACCCGGTGTCCGGGAGTTCATGGTTATAGGCGAGTATCAGGTCGGTCTTGGACACCACCCCCACCGGCGTCCCCGCCTCTCCCGTAACCAGCACCGCCCTGAAGCGGCGGGCCTCCAGTCCCGCCATGATGTCCTGCAAGCTGTCCGTCTCCCGGTGGGCATAGACCTTGGTAGTCATGCCTCCCGAACTTCCAAGTGGAGCCGTCGTTGTTATGCGGGCCGAAGGACTCCCTGGATACGGCCCTGGACACCATACGCAGCCACCACATCCATCGGCTGTTTGGGGTAGAGCCTACGAGAGCTATATTCAAGTGTTTACTTATTAAGGATTTAAAAACTTGCCATATCCAGGGCATATGAATATTTTAGAGTTCGGGCAAGATCATTCCCTGATCTCGCCCACTTCCTTGAGGAGGTTTGGTTGATGAATTCGATCTTGGTAAAATTTACTTTAGTCATTGTGTTGGCGGC